>NZ_BAAACW010000051.1:354-14185 GCF_039521845.1 Alkalibacterium iburiense | reverse complement strand
TCAACTAAAAAAACGATAAGAGAGCCTATACCTAAGGCATTCTTGTCGTTTTGACTGTCAAACTCGAGATAATGATGTCTAATATTCGATGGCTGTCATATGGAAAAAGTAAGAAATGGAGTAGCTAAACGGTCCTTCAGTTTTCCCATATGCTTTGATTCTTTTTGGATAAGGTTCCATTCAGTTAAATAGCAAAAAGGAGTAGAAGAGCCTGTTTAGGCTTTTCTACTCCTTTACCATACATAACCTTTTAGCTTACTTTTCTGCCTTCGTGATCGAAAAGTTTAGGGTTAGTTTTACTTTCAACTGTTTCTTCTGTAATAACCACTTTTTTAATATCGTCCCGGCTAGGCACCTCAAACATAATATCTAACATGATACTTTCAATGATGGAACGCAGGCCACGTGCTCCTGTATCTCGTTCGATGGCTTTTTTCCCAATACTTCTGAGGGCTTCTTCTTCAAAGTCGAGTTCAACATCATCAATTTCAAACAATCTCTGGTACTGTTTCACCAAGGAATTTTTTGGTTTAGTTAAAATTTCAACCAAGTCATCTTCCGTTAATTTTTCAAGTACAGCCGTTATCGGTAGACGACCTATGAATTCTGGAATCAATCCGTATTTCAATAAGTCTTCCGGTATGATTTGCTGCATGATGCTTTCTTTTTCATTCATTTCCTGGCGGTTAGTTGATGCACCAAAACCGATTACTTTATCTCCTAAGCGGCTTTTCACCATGTTTTCAATCCCGTCAAATGCTCCTCCTACAATAAAGAGGATATTTGTGGTATCGATTTGAATCAGCTCTTGATGAGGGTGTTTTCTTCCACCTTGTGGAGGAACACTGGCTGTTGTTCCTTCTAAGATTTTAAGAAGCGCTTGTTGTACGCCTTCTCCACTCACGTCACGAGTGATCGACACGTTTTCAGACTTACGAGCAATTTTATCGATTTCATCCACATAGATGATACCGCGTTGAGCTGCTTCCACATCGTAATCAGCAGACTGCAGAAGTTTCAGTAGAATATTCTCCACATCTTCTCCTACGTATCCCGCTTCAGTTAAGTTTGTAGCGTCTGCAATAGCAAAGGGAACATTTAAGATACGGGCAAGAGTTTGAGCAAGATACGTCTTTCCTGAACCTGTTGGCCCAATCAGACAAATATTGCTCTTTTGCAATTCCACGTCATCTTCCAGTTCACCCAGATTATTCACTCGTTTATAGTGATTATATACAGCAACTGCCAATGCTTTTTTCGCTTCATCTTGACCGATGATATACTCATTTAAAATTTCTCTAATTTCGTGAGGTTTATGGACTTCAAGCTCATTATCAAATGCTTGCTTACTAAATTCCTCTTCCATAATCTCCTGACACAAATCCACACATTCATTACAAATGTAGACACCTGGTCCAGCTACTATTTTCTTGACCTGTTCCTGTGATTTACCACAAAACGAACAGGAAATACTTCCTTTTTGATCTCCATCGTTAAACATAGGCAGGTCACCTCTTTTCTATGCCTTTATAATAGTATCTCATAAATCATTTATTATTAAAAAGGGAATGCTTATTAAGCATTCCCCTCAAATTTACCTGCGGCTTACTCTGAGTCAGCTTCTTCGTCTGTATTTGTTTCCGTTTCAGCTTTAGGCTCAAGTGTTTCTTTCGCAGTTGTTGTAATTAAATCAATAGCTTTCTTTAAAGAGATATCTCTGTTTAATAATTCAGGGGATAGAACACTTTTTACTTGTTCAACCGGCATATTATATTGACCAGCTAAATCAGAGATTTCTTTTTCTCTATCTTCTTCTGTTGCTTCCAATCCTTCTGCTTCAACAATAGATTCAAGTACTAAGTTTGTACGTACATTGAATTCTGCATCGCCTTCGAATTGTTTATGCAAGTCAGCTTCTGTTGAGTTAGTCATTTGGTAGTACATTTCTGGAGAAATGCCTTGTTGTTTTAAGTTATTTAAAAACATGTCCATTTGACGGTGAACTTCTTCATGAGCCATTTCATAAGGAATTTCTTCTATTTTGGCATTCTCAACAGCTTTTCTGATTGCTTCATCATCACGCATGTCATTCGCTGATGTTTCTTTTCTTTCTTCTAATTCTTTACGGATTTTCTCTCTTAATTCATCCACAGTTTCAACGTCTTCATCTAAATCTTTAACGAATTCATCGTCTAATTCAGGTAATTCTTTTGATTTCACTTCGTGGACTTTCACTTTGAATACGGCATCTTGACCAGCTAACTCTTCAGCATGGTACTCTTCTGGGAAAGTCAATTCAACATCTTTTTCTTCTCCAGCTTTCACACCAACTAACTGTTCTTCGAATCCAGGGATAAATGAGTTTGAACCTAATACTAATGAATGGTTTTCACCTTTTCCACCTTCGAAAGCTTCGCCATCTTTAAATCCTTCATAGTCAATAACAACTGTATCGCCGTCTTCAGCTGCATCTTCTTTGATTACTAATTCAGCTAAACTTTCACGACGTCTTTCTAAGCTGTCTTCTACGTCTTGATCAGATACTTCACGGTCCTGTTTTGTTACTTCAAGCTCTTTATAGTCTCCTAATTCCACTTCTGGTTTTAAGATGACTTCAGCAAATAATTCCCAGTCTTGGTTTTTACCCACTGATTTAATGTCAATACTTGGTTGAGCTACAGGTTCAATTCCTGCTTCTTCAACAGCTTGAGAATAAGCTGCTGGTAATAGTTCGTTTAAAGTATCTTCGTATAAAGCTTCTTCTCCGTACATTTGGTTGAAGATGCGACGTGGCACTCTTCCTTTACGGAATCCTGGTACGTTAAGATTCTTTTGTACTTTTTTAAATGTTTTATCTAAACCTTCTTTAACTGTTTCTTGATCGATAGTAAAATCTAAACGACCTGTTGTCGCTCCTGTTTTTTCAAATGATGTTTCCATATATAATTACCCTCCGAAAAATATTTTCTTTTGCATAAAAGTGATTAGTTCTTTCTATTCAAGAAGTTGACGAATAGAAATAATCTGTTTATCGCATTATTCATAAACATACTCAATAATCATACAATATTTCAATGGCAATGTAAACTATACAGGCCTATTTCCTTACATTTCTTCCTGAATTTTATTAATCCATTTATTGATAATTTCTTTATCCGACTGAGAGGTCTGAAGTTCGTTAGGTACTGATCCCTCTACCCTCTCCCCGATTGCTAGAACCCATTCTTTTTCTTTACCTTTCGTTATAACCTCTTCTATGAATGGAAACAACATTAAAAGAATAAACTTCAATTCGTTTGTTACCAGTTCGAAAAGAGAAGGATTCTGTTCATACACTTGACGCGCTATCTCGTGAAGGGTTAGAACAGTTTCATGCTTATCGAAAGGAGTGATTTGACTGGGCACAATAACTTTTGACTCTTCAAACCAGTTGTAACTGTATTTCTTTGTGTCTTTTCTTTCTATTAATATAGAAAGTAAACTTGATTTAGCAAGCGGGTGAACATAAGGGTTATTGAAAACGGATGGGGATACCTTTTGTAATTGCTGAGTGCTTAGCCTATCAGCCTGACTGATTATATTAAATTGTTCTTCATGGGAAACAGACGCTAATGAAAAGAGTTGCTTCAGACTTACTTCTTCTTTCTCTCTTTGCTGGCGTTCCGTTTCTTTCCTTTTTAAATAGAGCTCTTGATCTAGTTTCAGCCACGTCTCGTAATAAGGGGAATCCGCTCCTTTAGAATTCTCATCTATATATTTCTGAGCTCTCAAAAAATTGTTATTTGCAAGCAAAAGTTCGACATAAACCAGTAAACGGCGTTCATTATTCTCATAAAATGCCTTTTTCTCTTCTGCCATTTCCAATGCTTCACGTATACGATCATTTTGAAATAAGGCAGAAACGAGCAACACATTGATGCTTTCGTCATCTTTTATAGTATAGGCTTTTTTTAAATAACTGATGGCTTCTTCATAATTGTTAGACTGTAGTGATTTAAGCGCTTTGTTTGTATAGATAGCATAATTCTTAGGAAATTCTATTTTATTACCCACGTGGCATCAACTCCTCTTTCACATTGTACCACAAAGTTTCGTCCATAATAAAAAGCAATAGGATATGGAGTCCTATTGCTTTAGTATTTACGGAAACGCTCATATCTCTTTTGAATAAGCATGTCTTTTGGCTGTTTTTCCAATTCGATTAATTTATCACTAATGGATTCTTTTAAATCAGCTAAAATACTCTTTTTATCTAACCATTCAGAGCCTTCTGTTTCCTTAATTACTTTTTCTATGATACCCAATTCTTTTAAATCACTTGACGTCAGTTTCATTAATTCTGCCGCTTCTTTAGCTCGCTTAGCATCTTTCCATAGTATAGATGAAAAACCTTCAGGTGATAGAATAGAATAGATGGAGAATTCCATCATCCACACTTCATCCGATAAAGCCAGAGCCAAAGCGCCACCACTTCCGCCTTCGCCTAAAATAATCGAAAGAATAGGTACGCTCAGGGTGCTCATTTCCAGTAAATTACTAGCTATCGCTTCCCCTTGGCCTCTTTCTTCCGCTTCCACACCGGCATAAGCCCCTGCCGTGTTAATGAAGTTTATAACCGGCCGATTAAACTTCTCAGCTTGTTTCATTAATCGAAGGGATTTACGGTACCCTTCTGGATGTGGAGAGCCAAAATTGGTCTGTCTATTTTCTTCAATTGTCGTTCCTTTATGATTACCTATCACAGTAACAGGACGGCCTTTCAGTGTGCCGATGCCTCCCATAATGGCAGCATCATCTTTGTATGAACGGTCACCATGGAGTTCAATAAAATCATCAATAAGTAGAGATGTAATATCTTTCATGTTGATTCTATCCGTTCTTCTAGCTAAAGAAACGATAGTCATTGCATCGGTCATGTACTCTCTCCTTTAATATACCAATTAGTGAATATAGGAATGCATGGAAAGCAATTGCCCAATCGTTTTCCTCAACTCAGAGCGTTCAATGATAGAGTCCACGAATCCGTTTCTCAATACAGTTTCTGCTAACTGAAAATCATCCGGCAAGTTTTCTTTTATCGTTTGCTCAATAACTCGTTTTCCGGCAAACCCAATCATCGCTCCTGGCTCAGCGAGTATAATATCTCCTTGCATCGCAAAACTGGCTGTCACTCCACCTGTAGTCGGATCGGTAATGACTGTCAGATAGAACAAGCCTTTATCAGAATGTCTTTTTATGGCAGCACTTGTTTTGGCCATCTGCATTAAGGACATAATCCCTTCATGCATACGGGCTCCACCTGAAGCTGTAAATAAAACAACCGGCAAGTCTTTTTCTGTTGCTTTCTCAAACAAGAGAGTGATTTTCTCTCCTACTGCCTGACCCATACTTCCCATAATATAATGGGAGTCCATAATACCTATGGCCACTTCATGGTCAAGTATGTTCGCCTGTCCAGTCACTACGGCTTCTCTCAGACCTGATTTTATCTGTGCATCTGTTATTTTAGTTTCATAATCAGGAAAATCAAGCGGGTTACCCGTTTGTACAGCTTCATCCCATTCCAAAAAGCTTTCTTTATCTACGGTTATCAATAAACGTTCTTGAGCACGAATACGAAACGCGTAATGACATTTTGGACAGACTCTTTCAATACCTAAGGCTTTTACATAAATAGGCGTCTTACAACTCGGACACTTTTCAAACATGCCATCCGGCACATTTGGTCCATTTTCACTTTTCGATTTTTGAAGAGTGATATAGGGTCTTTTTTTAAATAAACGCATTAGTTGCCCTCCTCTTCATTTAGCCAATGGGGGATAAACCGTTCAGATAAGGTTTCGGTCGTGTACTCACCTGTAACAAATTCTTCATCCTGTAATAAACTAAGCTGGAAAGACAGGTTAGTCTGAATGCCTTCAATCACCATTTCTTCCAGAGCCCGTTTCATTTTAGATAATGCTTCTTCTCTATCACGACCGTGAGTAATAACCTTAGCTATCATCGCATCGTAATAAGGAGGGATATCACTTCCTGCAAACATCGCAGTATCTATACGCAGTCCTAATCCGCCTGAAGGCAAGTTCAAATAGTCAATCGTTCCTGGAGACGGTGCAAAATTAAAGCTCGGATTTTCCGCGTTGATTCGACACTCTATGGCATGTCCTGTAAATAGAACATCTTCTTGCTTATAACTTAATGGTAGACCGTAAGCAATACGAATCTGTTCTTTAATCAAATCAATGGTTGTTATCATTTCAGTAATCGGATGTTCTACTTGTATTCTCGTGTTCATTTCCATAAAGTAAAAGCGTTCATCCGCATCCACTAGAAATTCAATCGTCCCTGCGTTTTCGTACCCCACATATTGAGCCGCTCTTACAGCACTCTCGGCAATGTTCTTTCTTGTTTCATCGGATAGAAAAGGACTCGGTGCTTCTTCTAGAATCTTTTGATGATTCCTTTGTAACGAACAGTCTCTTTCACCCAAATGGATGACATTTCCCTGTTTATCCCCTAGTATCTGAACTTCGATGTGTTTAGCAGGTGAAATAATTTTTTCCACATACATGCGATTATCACCGAACGCCGCTTGAGATTCACTCTGAGCCTGTTGGAAACTTGGGATGAGCTGCTTTTCATCAAACACCATACGCATCCCTTTACCGCCACCACCTGCGACAGCTTTCATGATAACAGGATACCCGATGTCTTCGACAATAGATAACAATTCATCCGTTGTTGTGATGGACTGACTGCTTCCTGGAATGACAGGTACATTTGCTTTCTCCATCATTAATCGCGCATTCGATTTGTTTCCCATTTGATCAATGACTTTTTTATTTGGTCCAATGAATGTTATATTGACTTCTTCACACATAGCAGCAAACAAACTGTTTTCTGATAAAAATCCAAACCCTGGATGAATGGCTTCTGCGCCTGTTAAAACTGCCGCACTTAGAATATTATGTATATTCAAATACGATTCTGAAGCTTTAGCAGGTCCAATACAGACGGCTTCATCGGCTAATTGCATGTGCAGAGCGTCTTCATCTGCAGTTGAATACACAGCTACTGTCTGAATATTTAATTCTTTACATGCTCGGATGATTCGAACGGCTATTTCTCCTCTATTAGCTACGAGTATTTTTTGAAACATGCACATACCTTCCTCACTGATTAATTAAAGAATGTAACGGTTATCTCCCAATGATGAAAGTCATTTCTGCTTCGCATACTTTTTTTCCATCAACATAGGCTACGCCTTTTCCAATTCCAGCATAATCTTTCAATTTAACGATATCAACTTTTAATTTAAGTACATCTCCTGGAACAACTTTCTTTCTGAATTTTACTTTGTTCAGTCCACCTAAATAAGCTGTCTGAGATTTAAACTTATCCATTTTCAATAAAGGAATAGATCCGGCTTGAGCTAAGCTTTCAATAATCAATACCCCTGGCATAACTGGTTCTCCTGGGAAATGTCCTTGGAAAAACTCTTCATTGATTGTTACATTCTTAATGGCCGTCACGTGTTCACCCGGTACTAAGTTAGTCACTTTATCAATAAAATAAATAGGGTAACGATTCGGTATGAGTTCTTGAATTTCTTGTACTGTCATAGTCGTCATTTTACATATCTCCTCTTATTCACTATCAATAGCTATTAAAGGCTGGTCGTATTCGACAGCTTGGCCATCTTCTACCAGAATCTCTTTAACGATACCGTCAACATCACTTTTAATTTCATTCATCACTTTCATAGCTTCAATGATAACTAAAGTTTGTCCTTTAGTTACTTTATCTCCTACTTGGATAAAAGGCGAAGCTTCCGGTGATGAAGAAAGATAATTAGTACCGACAATTGGCGCTTTAATCATATGATAGTTCGCATTTTTATCTTCCGATTTCGATGAGACGGACTCGGTTTTCTTCGTCTGGCTCTGATTCTCATTCATATCTGTTCTTTGGACTTGTGGTTGAGAAACAGTTTGATTGGTAGAGTCTTTAGTAGAGACATACTCGGTTTCTACTTCTCTTTTACTCATTTTAATTGAAAACTCTTCTTTACTTAATTCAAAATACTGTAAAGTTGAAGAGTCAATTTGTTTAATGAGTTCCTTTATTTCTTCACTGTTCATTTACTCACCTTCCCACTTTTTGAAACACGTGACCGCATTGTGTCCTCCGAAACCTAGCGAATTATTCAATGCATACTGGTAGTCCAGCGTTCTGCTTTCATTTGCAACATAATCCAGATCACACTCTTCATCTGGAGTGGATAGGTTAATGGTTGGCGGGACAATGCCTTCTTGTAGTGATTTAATCGCGGCAATAGCTTCAATAGCTCCTGCACCACCCAGTAAATGACCTGTCATACTTTTTGTACTTGAAACCAAAACGTCTTTAGCGCCTTCTTCTCCTAAAGCTAGTTTAATGGCTTGTGTTTCAGCGGAATCATTAGCTGGTGTCGCTGTTCCATGAGCATTGACATAACCTACTTCTGCAGGTGTAATTCCCGCTTCTTCCATGGCTCGTTGCATGGCTTTAGCTGCACCAGAACCATCTGGTGTAGGAGCAGTCATGTGGAAACTGTCTCCGGTTGCTCCATAGCCAACTATTTCACCATAAATCGTTGCTCCTCTTTCTAAAGCAGAAGATAAACTTTCAAGAAGAAGTACTCCAGCTCCCTCACCCATAACAAATCCAGATCTGTTTTTATCAAATGGAGTGGAAGCGGTATTGACATCTTTACTATTAGAAAGAGCTTGAAGTTTGGCAAATCCTGCCATTCCTATCTCATTTATACTGGCTTCAGAACCCCCAGCAAGCATGTAGTCAGCATAGCCGTGTTTAATGGATCTAAACGCTTCACCTATAGCATTATTTCCTGTTGCACAGGCTGTGACTATAGATAAATTAGGTCCTTGAGCTCCAGTAGCGATAGAAATGTTTCCTGCTACCATGTTTCCAATAGCCATTGGAACGAATAAAGGAGCCACTCTTTCCATTCCTTTTTCATGCATTTTGATAATGGAATCCTGCATTGTTTGTAAGCCACCGATTCCTGAGCCAACGATGACTCCTAATCTATCAGCGTTTATATTCTCCTGATTTAAACCGGCATCTTCCATCGCTTCTAAAGCTGCAGCTACGCCATATTGAGAAAATAAATCCATGCGTTTAGCTGATTTACGATCCAACACTTTTTTTCCATCAAAATCTTTGACTTCTCCGGCAACGTGTACATCAATTTCTTCTCCATCAAAACGGGTCAAAGGTCCAATACCGTTCTTTCCTTCTTTTAGCCCGTTCCAAAACTCTTCTACTGAATTTCCTAGTGGAGTGATGGCTCCTAATCCAGTGATGACAACTCTTTCCATTCTTTGCCTCCTAAAGTTAACCATTCATAACCATTCCACCGTCGACATGTATAACCTGCCCAGTTATGTAGTTTTGATTACTTAAAAACTGAACCGTTTCTGCTATATCTTCTGCTTGCCCTAAACGATTAAGTGGAATTAAATTTAATGTTTTTTCTTTAATCTCATCTGTCAGCACGGTAGTCATATCTGAATCGATGAAACCTGGTGCAATCGCATTAGCTGTTATCCCTCTAGGTGCTAATTCTTTAGCAACAGACTTCGTAAATCCGATGACTCCTGCTTTACTGGCTGCGTAGTTTGCTTGTCCTACATTCCCTACGACACCTATGACACTGGATATATTGATGATGTGTCCAGAACGCTGTTTAAGCATCACTTTTGCTACTTCTTTAGTAGTGTAGAACGTCCCTTTCAAGTTCACATCAATAGTTGAATTAAATTCTTCATCTGACATGCGGATAATTAAATTATCTTTTGTGATTCCAGCGTTATTAACCAGGACGTCAATTTGTTTAAAAGTTTTCTTTGTCTCTTTTATCAGTTTTTTGGCAAAAGCCGAATCACTGATATCCCCAATTATAGGATGAGCCTTTCCAGGCAATGAGTTAAAATAGTCCATCAAATCAGAGGGGAACTCTTTCCGTCCGTTGACCACAACATTATGACCTTCTTTAAGAAAAGCAGTCGCAATTGCTTTTCCTATTCCTCTGGAACTACCTGTAACAATAACTGTTTTTGTATTATCCATATTGAACTCCTTTTTATTTATTCAAAAGTTCAATTACTTTTTTGAATTGACTTTCTTTTTCCACATTTTTTACTGTTACTGTTCTATCAATGCTCTTGATAAATGAACGTAATGTTTTCCCTGGTCCTATTTCGATAAATGTATCTACTCCATCTGCAATCATCTGAGTGATCATTTGCTCAAATCTGACAGGTGAATAAATTTGCTGTGTCAGTAAGTCTATTATTGCCTCTTTATTCGGGTAGACCTGTGCCGTCACATTCGAATACACGGGATACTTTGGCTCGTTAATAGAAGCCTGTTCTAATTCCTTTTTAAACAGTTCTGCGGCTGGCTTAAGCATGTGAGAGTGAAAAGGTCCACTGACATTTAATTCAACTACTCTTTTTGCTCCGGCATCCTCAGCTTTTAAACTGGCTTTTTCTACACCAGATGCTTCTCCAGAAATGACGAGTTGACTAGGTGTATTATAATTGGCGATGTCCACATAAATTTCTTTCGAAACGTCTGCACAGATTTCTTCAACTTGACTGGCTTCCAGCCCTATAACCGCTGCCATCTTTCCTTTTCCGTTAGGCACCGCTTCTTCCATGAACGTTCCTCTTTTATGGACCAGAGTCACAGCTTCTTGAAAAGTTAAGGCTTGAGAAGAAACCAAAGCTGTATATTCACCCAAACTTAGTCCTCCAACTACGTCTGGAACAAACCCTTCAGCTTTTATCAATTCTTCAATTGCATGACTTAATGTTAAAATGGCTGGTTGTGTGTAAGGAGTAAAGTGAAGTTTGGGATCATCTTGAAAACACACCTGCTTCATGTCTACATGTAACCTATCACTAGCCTCTTCAAAGATTTCTCTTACTCGAGTATTATTTTCATAAAGCTCTAAGCCCATGCCATCATACTGAGCTCCTTGTCCGCTAAATACAAATGCTGTCTTCAACCGTAACTTCCTTTCTCTTATCAAATGGTGCATTCCACTCATTCATTAAATAGTTTGAATATCAAAGTATCAGTCAAAATTAAAACATATGCGCCTTTTCAATCGCTTCTTTGTATTCTGCCATGATTTCCTGAATGATTTCTTCACAACTCTGTTCTTTTTTCACTAGTCCAGCAATTTGTCCCGCCATAAAGGATCCGCCATCTTTATCGCCTTCAATAACGGCTTTCCGTAAAGCTCCTTTACCAATCTCTTCCAATCTAGAAAAGTTAGGGGATTCATCACTGGTAATTTCTTTTTCTACTTTCAAGTATTCTCTTGTCAGTTTGTTTCTAAGAACACGTACAGGGTGACCTGTTATCTGCCCTGTCACTACGGTATCGATATCTCTCGCTTTAATGATGCGTTGTTTAAAATTATCATGCGCGATACTTTCATGAGCGACCACAAAGCGGGTCCCTAATTGCACCGCTGATGCACCCAGCATAATGGAAGCAGCCATTCCTCTTCCATCGCCAATGCCTCCTGCAGCAATAACAGGTATAGAAACGGCATCTGTTACTTGAGGAATCAATGTCAACGTTGTTAATTTCCCGACATGCCCCCCTGCTTCCATTCCTTCAACAATAATAGCATCTGCGCCTTCTTTTTCCATACGACGAGCTAAAGCGACTGAGGCAACGACTGGTATGACAGTAATGCCAGCTTCTTTAAACTTTTTCATATATTTTCCGGGGCTGCCTGCACCCGTTGTCACTACTTTTATTCCCTCTTCGCAAACGACATCTACTACTTCATCAACATAAGGAGATAGCAGTAAGACATTCACACCAAAAGTTTTGTCCGTTAGTTTTTTCGTTTCTTTAATTGATTTCCTAACAAACTCTCCTGGTTCATGACCTGAGCCTAACATACCAAGTCCACCAGCATTGGATACAGCTGCTGCTAAACTTGGTGTCGCTACCCAGGACATGGCTCCTTGAACGATGGGATAATCAATTCCGATTTGTTCTAGTAATGGATGTTTCATCTGGGAGCCCCTTCCCTATATATTTTTTAGTCCATTTGTCCTTCAACATATTTAACAAGATCTTCAACTGTTTCTAACCCATCTTCAGACTCAATTTTAATGTCGAATTCGTCCTCGATGTCATTGATGATCTGGAATAAATCTAAGCTGTCAGCTTCTAATTCTTCTCTAAAATTCGTTTGTAATTGTACTTCGCTTTCTTCTTTGTCTAATTGGTCTACGATAATTTCTTGTATTTTTTCAAATGTTGTCATTTTGGTTTCCTCCAATAATTATAATTCTATTAATACCGTTCCCCAGGTTAATCCCCCGCCGAACGCACTTAATATGATTTTTTGTTTGCTGCCTAATTTCAATTGTTTGCTTTTCACTAAATCATCCAATAATATCGGAACACTAGCAGCAGATGTATTCCCATACTTTTGAATATTCATTGGAAACTTTTCAATGGGACTGTTTAGTTTTTTTGCTACCATTTCAATCATTTTGGCATTAGCTTGATGAAATAAAACATAATCAATGTCATCCATAGTCATGTTCCCTCTATCAAGAACAGATTCAATGCTTCCAGGTATTGTTTTAGTCACAAAATTGAAAACAGAACGTCCCTCCATTTTCATATATCCTTCATCTTCGTCATCAGAAGTAAAGAGCGGATTACTTAGTTTACGCCCACCAATAGTGATAGCATTTCCTCTATCCCCGTCTGTATGAAGATCTTCGATAAATAGATCTGAGCTTGACTTTTCTTTTTTCAGCAATACGCCGCCTGCTCCATCTCCAAACAATACGGCTGTTCGTCTATCTGACCAGTCGATAATTTTGGATAGGACTTCTCCACCAATCACTAGCGCATAGTCTGATTGCATTTGCTTAAGCATCTTATCTGCTACAGACAAAGCATAGACAAACCCTGTACAAGCCGCACTCAAGTCAAATGCAATTGCATTTTTTGCTTGAATAGCCGATTGAACTTTTGCAGCGACGGACGGTGTCTGTGTATCAGGCGTGACTGTGGCTACAATAATCAAGCCGATTTCTTCAGGATTCACGTTGACATCTTTTAAGATGTTCTCCGTAGCCTTTATACATAGATCACTTGTATTTTCGCCTTCAGAAAGGTGGCGTTGCTCTATTCCAGTACGTTGTCTAATCCATTCGTCAGATGTATCCATCCAGTGAGTTAAGTCATCATTGGTAGTCACGTTACTGGGAACATACATCCCAGTCGAATGAATTTTCACACTATTTAATTCTATCAATCTGGCAACTGCTCCTTTGTCCGTTCTAAAAATCCATGAAGATTTTTTAGACCTCGCATAAGTACTTTTGCTTCTTCTTCGCTCATCTCTTCAATGGTCTCTCTTACCATGTCGCGATGAAACTTGTCATGAAGTCTATATAATAAACGGCCTTTTTTTGTTAAAGCTAATTTAACGACTCTTCTATCTTCGTTATTTCTAACTCTGTTCACGTACCCTTTTCTCACTAAGTTGTTGACAGAGACGGTTAAAGTACCGACAGTTATTCCTAATTTTCTGGCAACTTGGCTAGTCGTATGCTCTTGGTACATGCCAATCGCTTCAATTGTATGCATTTCTTTAATTGAGACGTCTTTAAATTGACTAGACTGTAAAGTTCTTTCTTCAATCATTAGGACATCATTAAATATAGAAACCATATAATTGTTTATTTCATACACTTGTGAATCCACATCAACTCCT
>NZ_BAAACW010000051.1:0-331 GCF_039521845.1 Alkalibacterium iburiense | reverse complement strand
TGCTCAATTTAGTTGTCTCGAGTCAATCGGCATTCCCTACTATTTCCTCGTCTTAACCTTCGACACTCAGCTCTGCTAGATAATCCCATAGCTTCCAGCTTTTCTCGTTATCTAGCTAGTCTCTATTTGAGATGGTCTTCTTCAACGTGCGAAAGACTAAGAGAGGGTTCAGGTACTCCCTTAGGTTCGGTCCTTCGTACCATTAGGTACTACTATGACCTCTGTTCCTGCGGTTACTCGTCACAAAAATATTGGCTGACATCTCATTATCCAGTCTTCCATCTCTGAAAGGGTTTGGAATAGATAATGAGACCTCCCCGGGTTATTCCTA
>NZ_BAAACW010000050.1:0-6201 GCF_039521845.1 Alkalibacterium iburiense | reverse complement strand
CCTATTTGGGAATATCATACCTTCGAACAGGAATAATCTGATTTTTCATAGAACTTTTGGCATTACCATTATTAAAGAGTATACATCAAAGGTTAGGATAAAAAAAGCAGTCACTTGTGACTTCTTTTATATACATCTCACTTTTCAAAAAAAAGATGGGTTATTTAACATTCTATAAATCATATAAGCTAATAAGTTGGTAGCCTGTCATTTGTGAACATTTTAAATGATTTGAGCTGAGAGAGTGTGGTTGGAACGAAAATACCTCAAAAGATGATGAAAGTTCATCTTTTGAGGGTGTGATATAATTAATACACAATATATTTATATTGATCAATATATTCTAAGGCAGACTTTTTCCAGCTATTGTCCTTACTCATGGCGTTCTTTTGAACTTCATTAAAGCCGTCCGGGTCTTCATAATAGAGAGTTAAGGCGGAATCAATCGTTTGGAGCATAGTTTCTACATTGAAATCATAAAAACTAAACCCTGTCCCCTCTCCTGTCCATTTATTATGAGGCTCTATTGTATCAGCTAAACCTCCCACTTCATGGACAATCGGAAGTGTTCCGTATCTAAGAGAATTGAGTTGAGATAGGCCACATGGTTCAAATAACGACGGCATAAGGAATAAATCGACTCCAGCATAGATGAGTTGAGCCAGTTCGCTGTCAAAGTGAATAACCGCCTGAAACTTCTCAGGATAAGCTTCACTAAAGTAGCGGAAGGCCTCTTCAAAGTAAGGTTTCCCTGTCCCTAAAAGAACAAGTTGGACGTGACGGTGCTTCAATAGCTCTTCCATCGAATCAATGATTAGCTGAACGCCTTTTTGTTCATCCAAACGGGTGACGATTCCCATCAATGCAATATGTTCATCAACGGGCAATCCGACTTTTTCTTGTAAGATTTTCTTGTTTTTCGTTTTACCACTTAAATCATTTTTCGAAAACGTATGGGGGATGGTTGTATCAGTCTCTGGATTATACGTGTCATAGTCAATACCATTGAGTATCCCTGTTAACTTATAGCTATTATTCTGTAAATGCGTTTCTAGTCCATAACCAAATTCAGGTGTTTGTACCTCCTGCGCATAGGTCGGACTCACTGTCGTAATCAAATCAGAAAAATAGAGAGCCCCTTTTAACCAGCAAACTTTATCTCCGTATTTTAAACCCTCTTCATGAACAGTCCCGTAACCCATATTGAACCAATCCCCTATGGTGTATGGATCATAGACTCCTTGGAACAAGATGTTATGAATAGTGAGCACGGTTCGGATGTCTCGGTATTTTTTTATCCATGAATATTTATCCTTCAAGAGAACGGGAATCATGGCAGTTTGCCAATCGTTCACGTGTAAAACATCCGGAATAAAATCGATTTTTTCCAGCATTTCAATCACTGCTTGTTGAAAGAAAGCAAACCTTTCCCCATCATCTCCGTAATCATAAAGATTGGGCCTGTCAAAATAAAAGAGATTATCGATGAAATAATACGTTACTTTGTCTCTTTTAAGTTGCTTGATTCCACAATGTTGTTTCCGCCAACCTACCTCAACAGTAAACTCCACGACATCTTTTAAACTGTTTTTAGTTTCTTCATCTAATTTCTGTACAAAAAAGGGAAGGACAACGCGCACATCATTCCCATTTTTTGCTAACTCTTTAGGTAATGCTCCCATGACATCCCCTAAACCTCCTGTTTTAAAGAAAGGGGCGCACTCGGAAGCAGCGAATAAAAGGTTCATTTTTTTCCTCACCCTTCCTCAATCTCTCCATTTGCAAAGACCACACTATCTTTAGAGATGACTATAGGATTATCTGGTGTGCCTTCTAATCGTGCTCCTTTTTTAACATAGACATGTTTATCTAGTATGACGTATTTCAATTGGACATCATCTTCTATGGTCGAATCTTGCATAATGATAGAATTCTCGATTTCAACATTTTCAGCTATCGTTACTTTTCTAAATACGATAGAATTTCTCACTGTACCATACACTTGACAGTCATTGGCAAATTGAGAGTTTTCTACTACTGCAGACTCCCCATAATAGGTAGGAGCAGAATCTTTCGGACGGGTCAATACCGGTTCAGCTCTATAAAATAAGGAGTTGAAATGCTCATCATTCAGCATATCCATATTAGCCTGATAATAACTGAGGATATCTTCTACCACTTTTAAATACCCTGTATATTCGTACCCATGAACAGTTTTGCCTTCTTCGAGCGCTAATGTGATGAAAGTCGGAACATCCACACTCAAATCATTTTCGCGTGCTTGGAAGAGGTAATCTAAAAATGTCTTTTTATCTATTATCAACATATTCATATTCAATTTTACTGTTTCATTATCGTCATCACTGTCTGCTAAAGGTGTGATGGCTTCAACAACTGTCGGATCTTCATCTGATACTGAAAGACGTGACGTGACGGTGTCTTTTAATAAAGTGTTTCTTTTAACTTTTTTATAAACAATAGTCGCTTCACTATCCTTCTCTTGATGGAAATGAAGTAAAGAATCGAATTGAATATTTGAAAGCATACTCGACCCTGTCAAAAACACATAGTTGGATTTGGATTTTGAAATATATTTATAGTGGTCGTCATAATAAAAGGAATCATGTTTTCTCTGGGTTTTTTCTGATTTTAACATGAGCTGTGAGTGAGTAAACACTCCCCCGCCCGCTAAAGAATCTAAGCCCCAAACTGAACCGGAACGAATATGGTCGTATAGAGAATGCCCGGATCCTGATATAAACAAGGCTGCAGATTCTGCCTGTGCGTTATATAAAACAGAAAACGGGAAATCAATCAGTCTATACCGACATCCAAACGGGAGTGTGGCTACTGGCCGTCTATTTGTTAATGGCTTTAATTTAATATCATCTTCTACTAAATTAACAACAGCTGCAATATTATTTCTCATCTGAATACCCTCCTACTTCTTCATCATACCCCACAACGGCTATATCTCCTGGCGTTCCAGTGATAGTCGCTCCATCGTAAATCTGAGCTCCTTCTCCTATGATGGCTTTTTCAATGGTTACATTTTCACCAATGACAACATTTGGCATGATAAAGGAATCCTTAACAACTGAATTTTTACCGACTTTAACATTATGGGAAAGGATAGAGTGCGTAATTTCTCCCGCTACATAGCACCCATCTGTTATCATTGAATCGACAACTTTGGACGTAATTGTTAAGAACTGGGGAGTTGTGTTAGGGTTACTTGAATAAACCTTCCATCCTTTGTCACGAATATTTAACTCGTGGTTCGGATCTAAAAATTCCATATTAGCTTCCCACAAACTTTCAATTGTTCCCACATCTTTCCAGTAGCCTTTAAAGGAGTAGGCATAAATGGATTCGCTGTTTCGCAAATATGCAGGAATAACATGGTGCCCAAAGTCTTCCATTTTTCTGTTTTTAGACTGATTGTCCACCAGGTACTGCTTTAATCTTGGCCAGCTGAAGATATAGATTCCCATTGAGGCTAAGTTAGATTTAGGTTTTTCCGGTTTTTCCTGAAACTCAATAATGCGGTCTGCTCTGTCTGTATTCATGACGCCGAAACGAGAAGCGTCTTCCCACGGTACTGGCATGACTCCAACTGTTAGAGAGGCCGCTTTTTCTTTATGGTACTCTAACATCTTTTCATAGTTCATTTTATAAATATGATCTCCTGACAGGATGACCACGTAATCAGGGTTTTTCTGATCTATAAAATCAATGTTCTGATATACAGCATGAGCTGTCCCTTTAAAGAACTTTTCTCCGTCTATGCTCGAATAGGGCTGTAAGATTGTTGCTCCGCCTTCATGACGGTTCAGTCCCCAACTGGAGCCATTCCCAACATGCTCGTTTAAAATCAAAGGCTGATACTGTGTCACCACACCGACATCATTAATTCCTGAGTTGGCACAATTAGACAAAGCAAAATCGATAATTCTATAGTTGCCACCAAAAGGCACAGCTGGTTTGGCGATTTGTTTTGTCAATTTTCCTAATCTCGATCCTTGCCCTCCAGCTAATATCATTGCTACTGTTTCAGTTTTCATCTATTTCGGAAGTGTCATTCCTGACCTTCCTTCCCTCCTTAAACCGTATTCTGTACTTTGTTGCTCCTTTTCTTACGCTCTTTCTTCTTTACTTTTCGGCACGCCATACACTCTCTTCGGCTTTAAGACAATCACGCTCATAGCTGGTAAAATCATTTCCACTGAATACTCTTTTCCTTGTGAGGGTGTATCTTCTGTTTTAAGAATTCCTTGAGATTGTGTCCACGTTCCTCCTAGGTCTTCCATTTCCGTATTCCAGACTTCTTCGTACTGTCCTTTATAAGGCACACCAATTCGGAAATTTTTTCGTTCAACTGGGACAAAATTACATAACACGATTAAGAAATCTCTCGGTTGCTTTCCTTTTCTTATGAAATAAAGCACAGATTCTTCAGCATTGTCTGCATCTAGTATCTCTATTCCTTCCGGGCTATGGTCTAACTCCCATAATGCTCTGTTTTCTTTATAAAAAGCATTCAGTTTCTGTGTAAACTCTAAGTGCTTAGCATTTCTATCATCTTCTAAGTTAGTCCATTCCAGTCCTTCTGCAAATCTCCATTCTAAAAACTGACCGAACTCTGCTCCCATAAATTGAAGTTTTTTACCTGGATGCATCATTTGATAGGAAACTACTGTTCTCAAGCTGGCAAACTGATTGTAACGGTCGCCAAACATTTTGTGCATCATCGATTTTTTCCCATGAACCACTTCATCATGAGAAAATGGCAAAACAAAATTTTCATTAAAGGTATACATAAATGAGAACGTAATTAAGTTGAAGTGATCTTTCCTAAAGAGTGGGTCCATTTCAAAAAAACGAAGGGTGTCATTCATCCAACCCATATTCCATTTGTAATTAAAGCCTAATCCCCCTTCGTGCACAGGATGAGTGACTTTGCTCCAAGCCGTACTTTCCTCTGCCATCATAATCACATCAGGGTGGCGTTCAAATATTTTGGTGTTAAGCTGTTGTAAAAACTCAACGCCTTCTTTATTCACGTTTGTTCCTTCATCATTCGGCGTCCATTCGCCAATGTCGTAATCTAAGTACAGCATATTACTCACGGCATCGACTCTTAAACCATCTAAGTGAAATTGCTCAATCCAGAATAAAGCATTCGAAATCAAATAACTTCTCACTTGAGGTTTCCCTAAATCAAAATTAAGTGTCCCCCATCGATTGTTGTTTGCCATATTTGGATCAGAGTATTCAAACTGAGGCGTTCCATCATAATAAGCAAGACCGTATTCATTACGATTAAAATGACCTGGAACCCAGTCCATAATTACTCCAATATGCGCTTGATGAGCGGCTTCCACAAAATCTTGGAACTCTTCCATGGTGCCATATTTTGAGGACAAACCGAAAAACCCTGTTACCTGATAACCCCAACTGGCATCTAGAGGATGCTCCATTAAAGGCATAAATTCAATATGCGTGTATCCCATTTCTTTTACATAGGGAATGAGTTCTTCCTGCAGTTCTTTAATGGTGTACCACGAACCATCATCATGGTGTTTCCAAGAGCTGAGATGGACTTCATAAATATTTAGTGGACGGTCGTATATCATTCTCCGTTTTCGATTAGCCATCCATAGTCCGTCTTTCCATTTCTTTTGAGGCAAGTCCTTTACTATGGATGCATCTTTAGGTCTGACTTCGAATTGGTAAGCGTAAGGATCTATTTTATAGGCTACTGTCCCGTCTGCCTGGATGATTTTGTATTTATAACAATGTCCTTCTTCGGCCCGATCCATGTTAAGAGTAAACATCCCCGAATTGTCTACTTTGTGCATTTCATCTAACTCAGACCAGGAATTGAAATCTCCAACCAGGAAAACAGATTGGGCATGAGGTGCCCATACAGTAAAATTAAAACCTATCTCTATTTTCCGACACCCCATAGTTAAATAGCTATCATAAAGTGTGCCTTCATTAAATAGGTATAAAGCTTCTTGCTTTTTCTTGTCCTCATCGCTATGACTTGTATTTTTTTCCATTCAAATCCCCCTTTAAAATAGAAACATATCTCCCCTTATACTCTCTATTTCATTTATTTTATTTGAAAAGAAAATACTAAAAAGAGACAAAAAAGCACCTCTCATGGTATAATTAAATCATGAAAAATTTAAAAAT
>NZ_BAAACW010000049.1:0-1558 GCF_039521845.1 Alkalibacterium iburiense | reverse complement strand
GGTAAGAATGGAGTTCGTAGGAAGCCCCCACTTCAAAATGCGTCAGCATTTAAGTGGTGGGTAGTTCACGTTAAAAGCGTTTCTAGTAGGCATTATAGCTTTCTTCTTATTCATAACAGTCGGACCCATTTTAGCTTTTCGTTCTGCGGGAGATACGGGACTTATTGATGTAATCATGAATCTAATCCAATTAATCATTGATTATCAGGAAGTCTTTGTGGCTTTACTCCTTGCCGGATTGCTCGGTATCTATTATCTCTTTATTTCAAAAACGGAAGTACAGGATTAAGTTAACTCATCACTCGCTATTAGAGAATGCAATTAAAAACGGTAGGCAGTTAAATGATCAACTGCTTACCGTTTTTTAATTCATCATATATTGAGTCACAATCTCATGCGCTTTTTCCACAAGGGCTTTAACATTGTTATTGGCGTAGTGAGTATTGGATATCCAAGGGCCAACAAAAAAGCACGTATCGAGCTTGCCGTATCGCTGATTAATGGCGCGGCATTCTGGCCAAGTCACTAATATGCCTCTTTTATCTTTATCTAGAAGAAAGCCTTTGTCTAAAAGGTTCGTGAGTAAAGGATTGGCATCATCTATAAGCTCGGGGTTAAATTCAAAACCGGAAGCATTGATAACGACATCCGCTTCATACGTTTGACCACTCTGACTTTTTAAAACAAAGGAGTCTCCTTTGTCAATTTCTATTAATTCATGTTCAACGAAAAGTTGGTCTTGGCTCCACAGCTGATACATATTCGCTACCGCATCAGGAGCTAACCGGACTTGATAGTGCCTAAAGAGCGGAGCATAATCCAAATGATAACGCAGTTGATCCTTCTTTGACAGAGACATATACAAGTCAGCTAAGTTTCCAGACAAAAGAGCAATGTATTTCTGTAGTTTGGAAAGCTCAGGATGCTCTTTGTCAGCATAGGCCTGGTAAGTCTTATCTAGTTTATCCTGACCATACTGCTTGTGAATAGCCTCAAGATTAAACTCGTTGGCCTTCAAATCTTGAGTGATGGCTTCAATGATAAAGTCTAAAGGAAGAATACCCTTGTTTTTTTGTACTTCTTCTTTAATCCATTTATTATTTAAAGAATACTCTAGGGGAGGTCCCTGATAAGGAGGCACCCTTAAAGAGTTGAAATAAGGGACGACTGTAAATATCCCAATCGGATGTGTCAAATCTTTTTCATGGCTTAAATAATTGACTAAATCAAAAGCAGTTAAATTCGAACCGATAATGGCGACTCTTGCATCCTCATCAACGTATTTGAGTTTCTCAACAACCGGATAGGGATGGTGTATATAGTTATCATGTCCCTTTAAGTTATAGAAATCCTTATAAGGCGGATTCCCTATAGCGAAAAAGACAGTGTCATATGTCCCGTACTGTTGCCCGTCGCTATCTTCTAATTGATAGGAAAGAGAAGGGGATTCCTCTAATATAGTAGCATCTACTATTTCTTTTTATTTGAAAAGAAAATACTAAAAAGAGACAAAAAAGCACCTCTCATGGTATAATTAAATCATGAAAAATTTAAAAAT
>NZ_BAAACW010000048.1:13097-13416 GCF_039521845.1 Alkalibacterium iburiense | reverse complement strand
ACAAGTATTGCCCTTTATTCCCATTGTTTTTGTAGAGATAGTCATGTGGGGCGCCACACTTGGGACAACGAACAGACTCGGGCACGGCAGTAGATGAGTTATGTCGGCGTACTTTTTTAATAGGTTTGCTAACATCTTCAGCTTCTTTTAAGAGTTCCTTGTAATTAAGGCGCTCAAATTCTACAACATTAGGCGGATCATCAAGTGTCATTTTCTTATAATCAAGCTTGGTAATATCTGTTCCTTTACTCGGACGACCAGTGTCGTCCTCAAGCCAATTAATATAATCACTTAATTTATTTATTAATTGTGCTTGCCA
>NZ_BAAACW010000048.1:0-13052 GCF_039521845.1 Alkalibacterium iburiense | reverse complement strand
ACTTCATTTTATCAAAAAAGGGGAGGGAGAGGTGCTTTTTTGTGTAAAAGATTGATTTACAAGCAATAAACGAAGAAATAAACTATAAAATAAACAAAATTTTTGGAAATACGAAATTGATTAGGGGGGGTTAGAGATGGAAACATTTGAAGACTATTTAGAAACGATTGATAATCCAGATCACCGCATGCGCTTATCTGATCTATTCAATTGGATTACTGAAGAGTTTCCGCAGTTAGATAGAAAAATTGGTTGGAATCAACCAATGTTTACCCATAAAGGAACCTTTATAATAGGTTTCAGTACAGCTAAACAACATCTCTCTGTTGCGCCTGAAAAAGCTGGACTGCGAGAATTCATGGAAGATATTGAAAGAGCAGAATATAAAACAACGAAAGAATTATTTCAAATAAGATGGTCTCAGCCTGTAGATTATGACCTTTTAAGAGATGTTATTTCCTTTAATATCGAAGACAAAAAAGATTACCCTCACTTTTGGCGAAAGTAAAAGAGAGAAGCCTATCAAACAGAGTCATCTGTTTGATAGGCTTCTTTTTTCCTAGCTTAATTTTGTTTTCCTTAAATCATCCACAAAGTAATTATTTTTAGCTAGATAATAAAAGCTAATCCCTAAAGTCAGGCTAATAACTAAACTAATAATTGTATCCCACTCATAGGAAATGTCAGAGAAAAAAGCGTTTCTGAACATAAAATATATTTTTTGAATGAGAAATATATAATAAGATGACTGTCCTATTTCGGTTACCCATTTATACGATTTAATTGGCAGGTTAAGTCCAATATAGACTAAGAAAAATGTCCAGAAATAAGCTAATGGATGCTGACTATCCCACATGTGTTCGATGAAATAATGAACATCAAAATACTCAACACTTATAATATAAAAAAGACTGATACTTACAAAGGGAATCCATCTCTTGAGTGAGAGGGTATCTTTTCTCTTAGCTAGAAATATACCCAAAGCTATACTGAAAATGTGACGGGAAATAAATACCCGATATAATTCAGGGTTCATGTTTACACTCATTGCCTCAAGAATGAAATTAAAGAGAAAAATACCAGTTAAGGCTTTAGTCGGATTATATCGATTAAACAGGGTGTATAATGCTGGAAATAAAAGGATGGCTTGCATCATTAATACGATAAAATAACCACCTGGTCCTCTTCCGCCTAATATAAATGACTGAACAATTTCGGTTAACCCTTTGTTAGCAGCTAATCCATAACTCAATTCAAATAAGACCCAGACAAGAAAGTAAGGAATGAATATACTTTTTAGCTGACTACTTAAGTTGTCCCAATGGAACAGATCACGGAAGGAATGTCTTTCTTTTCTTTCACTAGATTTCACTCTGTTGTATCCAAATAAGATCATAAATACAGGAACGGCATGCTGTAAAAACAGGGGTCGGGCAATCAACATCTGTATATCTCTGGGTAATGAATGGATGATTATCACACACACTATACTTATCGTCTTTAACAGATCGATGTTACTATTTCTTTTCATACTATCCCTCTTTTACGTGTTCCTTTCATTTTTGGTACTAAAAGTTTAGCACGATTGAAGAAAAAAAGGGTGGAATAAGCTTGGAAGTCAGTGGAAAAAGAAAAACGAACCCCCTATAATTGGAAAGATTCGTTCATATCTTTATCTAAACGTAAGGACACTTAAGTGCAAATAATCTTAGTCGGTTAATTATCTTTACTAATAGAAGACAGGTGATAATAAGCCGGTTTACCTTCTAAGTGTATTTGTCTTACGTGGGTTTTCTCCATGTCATCAAAAAGTTCTACGTTAAAATGGGTGTCCTTTTTATCTTTGTAATACATATATAAATGTCCCGTACACTTTGCAGAAAGCTCTTTCAGCAGCTTCTGATGAAGGATAAACGGACAGGTTTGAACCTTTTGTGAGCGTAAAAGCTTTATTTTTTATTGCGTTAGAAAAGAATAGAGGCCCTCCGGCTTGTTTTCTACACATACTGCAATGACAGATGATGACCGTATCGTTTATATTTTCCACTTCAACTTCTGTTTCTCCACACAGGCACTTTCCTTTTATCATGACTGAAACCACTCCTTCTAAAATTTGTATACTCAGTATAAGCAAAAAGTATCCATAATATAAAGCCGAACAAACTAAATAAAGACGATTGGTCTCCCACATAGGGTTACCGATCGTCTTTTTGCTTTATTATATTTCTCAATGCGCACGAGAAGACTCGAACTTCCACCGGGGATTCCCCGACCAGCCCCTCAAGCTGGCGCGTCTACCATTCCGCCACGTGCGCTTTTTTTATCAACAGAAGTTATGATACCAGTGTTTGATAGCAATGTCAACATCTATCGGAACATATGGCTAGAAGAAAGGAGTCATTCATGCTATGGTATAAAAGATAGTTGCGTTCGCAACGATTAAAGGAGGATAAAATGGAATACTTAATGCGTTATATCAGCAGAACGTCCCGATTGTCAGAATTATATAGAAATGAAAAACTGAAAGAATACGGATTGGGTGGCATCCACCACACATACATACTCAATATTTGTCGCCACCCCGGAGTAACTCAGGATGAATTAGCCGATCTTATTTTTGTCAATAAAAGTAATGTTACTAGGCAATTAGCCATCCTTGAAAAGAAAGGGTATGTGAATCGCCAGCCTTCACCGTCTGACAAAAGAAAATTACTCGTTTATCCCACCGCAAAAACAAAAGCTGTTTATCCCGAAGTAGTGAAAGTACTAAAAGAGTGGAATCAGATAATATTAAAGAATTTATCTGAAGAAGAGCAGGCTATAGTAGGGAATGCTTTGAAAAACATGATGAGTCAGGCAAAAGAAGCCGTCGAACAGACGAATTAAAGGAGAAAGGCCATTAGATATGAATTTATTTATTACTTACCTCAGACCTCTATTTAGAAGAATGTTACTTGGGTTTTCAATCAAGTTTACGGGTACCATTATGGATTTGTTTTTACCATGGATTTTAGCTTTTATTATTGATGTCGTGATTCCAACCGAAAATGTCAACCGCATTCTATTATGGGGAGGACTGATGATAGGGTGTTCCGTAATAGGTGTCGTGGCCAGCATCAAGGCTAATAGAATGGCCTCGAGTGTGGCTAGAGATGCTGTGCGGGACATCCGTCATGAATTGTATGAAAAAATATCTTATCTGTCAGCCTCACAAGTGGATCACTTCAGTACTCCGTCCCTTATTTCACGGTTAACATCGGACACATATAATATTCATAGAACAATAGGGTTAATGCAACGCATTGGGGTACGTGGGCCGATTTTGCTTCTGGGCGGATTACTGATGACTTTGACATTAGACCCGATGTTAACACTTGTTATGCTTTTTGTTTTACCTTTTGCGACACTGGCGGTCTATTTTATTTCCAAGAAAGGGATACCTCTATTTGATTCTTTACAGAAAGAAGTAGACAAACTTGTTCGTACGGTTCGAGAAAACATTACCGGTGCCCGTGTGATTAAAGCCTTATCTAAAACGGATTATGAAAAAGAACGATTTGAAAAAGTGAATCAAAAAGTGGTTGCAGCAGAAACGAACGCCAATAAGACGATGGCAGCGACACCCCCTTTAATGCATCTTTTTTTAAATATAGGTTTAGCTTTAGTTATCCTGGCCAGCGCGTATCGAGTGAATCAGGGACTGACCCAACCGGGAGTCGTTATTGCGTTCATGACTTACTTTACAATTATTTTAAACGCTATGCTGAGTATTACGCGAATTTTTGTTATGTACTCAAGAGGAGTCGCGTCTGCCAATCGTATTTATGCTATTTTAGAAGCAGAGCCAGAACTAGAGACTGTTGACATGGATGCTGTAGAAGATAAAGCGCATATTCGTTTCGATTCGGTCTATTTCGGTTACGGCAAACAAAAGAAGACGTTGCAGAATATAAACTTTTCTATTGATAAAGGTGAAACACTTGGTATTATTGGAGCAACGGGCAGTGGGAAAAGCACCATTATCAAACTGCTTTTAAGATTATATGATTGCAGTGAAGGCAGTATACGTATTAATGGAGTCAATATAAAAAGTATGAGTTTAAAAGAACTGCACACAAAGTTTGGTTTAGCCATGCAAAATGATTTTTTATATGCGGACACCATGAAAGAAAACATTGACTTTGGCCGTGAATTATCAGAAGAAGATATTATAAAGGCGACAGAAGATGCCCAGGCAAGTGAATTTATTGATTCTTTAGATGAGGGCTTAGATTATCCGCTTAATGCTAAAGCAACTAATCTAAGTGGTGGTCAGAAACAGCGCGTGCTTTTATCTCGTGCCTTAGCTGGAAATCCAGAAATATTAATACTGGATGATTCTTCCAGTGCACTCGATTACAAAACGGATGCACAATTACGTCAGGTACTGAATGAAAAGTACAGAGAAACCACGACGATTATGATTGCTCAACGAGTGAGTTCTATTCAAAACGCTGATCACATTATTTTACTGGATAAAGGAAGTATAATTGGGTACGGATCTCATAAAGAACTGCTTAACACAAGTGAACCGTATCGAGAAATATATGAAAATCAGTCAGGAGGTGAGCAAATTGCGTAGAGGTGGAAGACGAAGATCCAGTGGGACAAAACCAGGAAAGTTAAGAACCAGTCGTCCGTATTTATTAAAACGGATGTGGGGTTACCTGTACAGATATAAGTGGTTACTTTTATTGGCCACTCTATTTATGGTAACGAGCAACTTGTTTTCACTAGTCGGCCCTTATTTATCTGGTCTGGCTATTGATGCTCTGCAGCCGGGGGCAGGTAATGTCTTGTTTCAACAGTTATTTTTCTATGTGGGCTTGATGATTGGTTTTTTCATCCTTTCCTCTTTATTGGAGTATGGCATGCAACTCTTGATGATTAAATTAACCCAGCAAACCATTCACCGAATGAGAAAAGATGTCTTTAATAAGATGGCTGAATTGCCGGTCGGCTACTTTGATCAGCACCAGATTGGAGACATCATTAGTCGGATAACTTATGATATTGATACAATCAATCAGTCATTATCAAGTGATTTTATACAAGTATTAACCAGTGCTATAACGATTACAGTGTCTTTAGTCATGATGCTCATCATATCGCCTCTGTTAACCTTGGTTTTTGGAGTGACCATTCCTATTTCTGTTTTACTCACTCGATATATGGTTAACCGATTCAGACCGTTGTTTAGAAAGCGGTCTGAAAAACTAGGTGAACTGAACGGGTATGTCGAAGAAATGATTACGGGCCAGCAAACCATTAAAGCCTACAATCAAGAGGAAAACATGATTGCGCGCTTTGATGAAAAGAATGAAGAAGCAGTACAAGCGTACTATAATGCAGATTATTATGGCAGTATGGTCGGACCATCCATCAACTTTATAAATAACCTGTCTCTTTCTTTAGTTAGTGTTGTGGGGGCTTTGTTATTCCTCTTTAATATGTTGACGTTAGGAGCAGTTTCTTCTTTCGTGCTGTATTCTAGACGTTTTTCAGGTCCAATTAACCAGTTAGCCAATATTATAAGTGAGCTGCAATCTGCTTTTGCTGCAGCTGAACGTGTCTTTATGTTGATGGATGAACCAGCAGAGGCAGCGGATATAGTGGATGCCCATGAATATGGGGATGTAGAAGGAGAAGTATCTATGTCGGACGTTTCCTTTGGTTACACTCCCGACAATTATACTATTAAGGATTTGGACTTTGAAGCTCCTTCAGGAAATCTAGTCGCTATTGTTGGACCCACTGGAGCAGGCAAAACGACCTTAGTTAACTTACTGATGCGCTTTTATGATCCTAATGAAGGAGCTATTCAATTAGATGGTGTGGATACAACTCAAGCCATACGAGAGAGCTTACGTTTATCATATGCGATGGTCTTGCAGGATACCTGGTTATTTTCAGGGACCGTATATGAAAACTTAGCTTATGGAAAAGAAAATGTCACGATGGAAGAAGTCCAAGAAGCCGCCAAAGCAGCACAAATTCATGATTATATTATGAGCCTACCTGACGGGTATGAAACAGTCATAGATGAATCGGGTATGAATATATCTCAAGGACAAAAGCAATTATTAACGATTGCGCGAGCCATGATATTGGATGCCAACCTGTTAATATTAGATGAAGCAACTTCGAATGTTGATACTCAAACGGAAATTAAAATACAAGCAGCTATGAAAAAATTGATGAAAGGAAAAACATCCTTTGTTATAGCTCACCGATTGTCTACTATTCGGAATGCAGATACTATTTTAGTCGTCAAAGATGGCAGAATAGTGGAGCAAGGAAATCATGAACGTTTATTAGAAGAAGACGGCCTGTACTCGGAACTGTATTACTCCCAATTTGAAAGTTATGCATGATCAAAAACCGTTTTAAACACTTTTAAAGAGTGTCTGAAACGGTTTTTGTATGTTTGTCGCTAAAGGATTGCAGGTGGACTCTTGATGTAACGGTTAGTATTTTTCTACTATATAGGTAAGACCAATGAAGACAGACTAATAATGAGTGGCATCGTAATAATGGAAAAAATACTCGCTAAAATAATGATACGTGCTCCGTATTCATAATCTCCACCATATATTTGGGAAAATAAAGCCGTATTGACAGCAGTGGGAGTACAATTGGCAATAGTTAAAACAAGCAAGACAGATGAATCAGTAATCGGACTCAGCCATAAAATAAGTAAACCCACAAGAGGTGCAATAATCAGTCGAATGCATACCACCCAATAATTATGTTTGATAAGAAAAATTTCTTTAAACCGGCTTCTGGCTAAATAGCCTCCGAGCAAAATCATACCGAGGGGTGAACTTAAACCAGCTATAGTATCGAGTCCATTATATAAAATAGGAGGGAGAGGGATCCGAATGATATATAAAATGAATCCTATAAAAGCGCCTATGCTAGCAGGATTAGTTAAGACATTTCGTAGAGTCATCGGATGCTTTCCTTCTGAAAGAATCCAAATACCGTAAGTAAACTGGGCGATTCCTGAAGTGACAATGTACATAGATAAATAAAAAATACCTTCATAACCTAACAGAGGCAAAATAATAGGGATACCCATGAAGGCTGTATTTGAAAAGACAACGGCATACCGGTCAATTTTAAGTTTTTTCTTTATCAATATATGAGCGACAATTATACGTGACAGGACTATGAGTAGTGATCCCAAAAGAGCTGTCCCGAGTAATATCAATTGGTTTCCATCATAATCCCTCTGAAAGGACAACATTAAGACAATGGGAATGACGAATTTCGTCACTATATTGGCCAGCTGTTGACTTCCAGTTGATTTTAAAAAATCAAATTTTACTAATATAAAACCGAATAGGAGAATAATAGCCATCTGCAATAATTGTTCGACAATAACGATAGAGATTTCCAAGGAATCACCTGCAATCTTTTAAGGATATAGAGATACTATACACTTTCAAAATAATGATTGCAAAACAGACTGTCACAACTCATAGAAATCAGTTACTATGATAGGAAGGGAGGGAGAGATATGTTACGTACTATGCATCATGTAGCCATTATAGCTAGTGATTATGAAAAAACTAAACACTTTTATGCGTCTATTTTAGAATTACCCATCATACAAGAGGTTTATAGGGAAGAAAAAGAGTCTTACAAATGTGATTTAAAAATAGGAAATAGTCAGATTGAATTATTTTCATTTCCAAACCCACCTGAGCGAGTAAACAATCCAGAAGCAAGAGGCCTAAGGCATGTGTGTTTTGGAGTAGATAATATTGATCAAGCTGTTCAATGGTTGAAGAATAAAGAAGTGGTTTGCGAAGAAATTAGAACGGACCCAGTAACAGGTCAGAAGTTCACCTTTTTTAAAGATCCTGATGCTTTGCCTATTGAACTATATGAACTTTAAAAGAAGGTAAAAAAAAGATGCCCTTGTTTCCGCAAGGGCATCTGCATAGAAAGGAGATGATTTATGAAAAAGAAAACTAGTAGTACTGCTACTAACTATATTTCTAATTAAATGATAACGCATACATTTCTATTAGTCAATACTATTTTAAAAAATAAATAAAAAATGTAAGCTGTTCCATAGTTGGATAGAGATTGATTGAAGCCGACAATTTTCTTGACGGTTTGAATAAAGTAAGGCAAAATGAGAGAAGAAGATTAAAGGAGGAGCAGCCTTATGACTAAAAAAATGTTACACACTTGTGTGAGGGTAAAAGATTTAGAAAAGTCATTGGATTTTTATGAAAAAGCACTTGGAATGAAAGAAGTGCGTCGACTAGATTACCCAGAATATAAGTTTACTTTAGTCTATTTAGCGTTACCTGGAGATGAAGTTGAGCTTGAACTTACCTACAACTATGATCAAGAGGAACCTTATGATTTAGGTAATGGATATGGACATATAGCTATTGGTGTCGAAAACTTGGAAACAGTTCATGAAGAGTATACTCAAGCAGGCTATGATGTAACCGATCTAACAGGATTATCAGATGGAGCAGCGAGTTACTTTTTCATAAAAGACCCAGATGGGTATAAGATAGAAATTATTCAACTTTAGACATACAGCTAGGGAAGATCCCTAGCCTACATATTAATGAATGCCTTTTCACGAGGCGTGACAATGGAGGTAAAACGGTGGCAATATTAGCATTTGATATCGGCGGGTCTGCAGTTAAATATGGTATATGGACTCAAAACGATTTGATTGAAAAAAGTAAGTTTAAAACACCCAAAACGTGGGTAGAAATGAAAGATTCGTTTGTACAAATAAAAGAAGAGTTTTCACAACTCTATGAGTTGGAGGGAGTCGCTATTTCTTCACCTGGTGCTGTCAATCAAGTCGCTCGACAGGTTGAAGGAACGAGTGCTGTCCCTTATTTACACTTTTTTCCGATTTACGATGAATTAGAAAAAGCGTTAGGCCTACCTGTATCGATGGAAAATGATGCCAATAGTGCTGCATTAGCTGAGGTGTGGAAAGGAGCTGCCAAAGATAGCCAGACGGTTCTGTTTGTCATTATTGGTACAGGAATTGGAGGATCGGTCATCATAAATAACAAAGTTCACCATGGTGATCATTTATTTGGCGGTGAATTTGGCTATATGCTGCTAGATCATGATAAAACGTTGAGCAAAATGGGAACACCCGTAGGAATGTCCAATAGGTATGCGGAACGAGCGGGGCTTTCGCCTGATGACATTGATGGTCAGAAAGTTTTTGAATTAGCTAAGCAAGGAGATAATTTAGCTAAAGAAGAAGTGGATACCTTCTTTTATTACCTGACTATGGGATTATACAACTTAGCCTATTCGTTCGATCCCGAGAAAATAGTCATTGGAGGAGGCGTTTCGAATATGGAAGGTTTGCTGGATAGAATAGAGGAAGAGTTTGAACATCTTTTTGAGCGAATCCAGATGCGTCCGTTTATGCCAAGACTGGAACTGTGCTTATTTCGAAATGATGCCAACTTAATTGGAGCTGTTTACAACTTTTTACAGAAACATACGGATATAGAGTAGTTTATCGCAGGAGGAGTCAAAGTGAAACTTAAAAAGAACAATACTCTGTTATTTATAGGAGACAGCATTACTGATGTCGGGCGTAATAGAGAAGACTACGGAAGTCTCGGACATGGCTTTCCACTCATGATTGCCGCTTATTTACAGGCCATGTATCCTGAAAAAAGATTGACTTTCTTAAATAGAGGCATTGGCGGAGACAGGTTAATAGATTTGAAAAACAGATGGGAAGATGATTGCTTGGATTTAAATCCAGATATCGTTACTATTCTCATTGGGATTAATGATACATGGAGAAACCCCCATCCAGAAAAGAAAGTTTCAGAAGAAAAATTAAATGAATTTGAAGCTGACTACCGTTATTTACTAAAATCACTGCTCCAAAGAACAGATGCTAAAGTTATATTAATGGAACCATTTGTTTTACCTTATCCTAAAGACCGCATAGTATGGAGAGAAGATTTAGATCATAGAATCCAGATTGTCCGTAAAATGGCCAGGGAGTATCAAACAGAACTGATTCCTTTAGATGGCTTACTAAATGCCGCTGGGATTAAAAATGGCTTTAGTTATTATACAGGTGAAGATGGTGTGCACCCTACAGATGCAGGACATGGAACTATAGCTAAATACTGGTTAGAATCATTTTTTGATAAACCAACTATTGAAATCTCATAACACCTGTGCTATAATGTTTCTTATGCGATGAGTCGAGGACTCCATGTATATGGAGACTTCTGCACAATACAGATGTTCAATCATCACAACAGGATGTTGGTATTGGAGACAAAGCGCTGTGAACGCCTTGTCTCACCTGTATATCAGGTTGCGTTAAGAACACGAATTTATATAGTTCGTGTTCTTTTTTTTTGAGTCGGTTTGTTAGTTTAAAAAATAAATTAACTATAGATATCTTTTCTTAAATACAGTAAAATACATATTAAGTATTGAAAGCGATAACATAGGAGGGTTTATGAAAACTAAACTACAAGCAATTTTAACCGTCATTGTACTGAACACGTTACTTATAGGAGTAGTCTTCCCATCTGCATCCCTCGCTGAATCAGATGATGGGTATCATATCACTTTTGAAGAAGGTTTAGAAGGTTTTGGACCAAGAGGTGAGAATGAAACAATCGAACAAACAAATGAAGATGCTTATGAAGGAGAGTATGCATTAAAAGTCACAGGCAGAACAGAAGCTTGGAACGGACCATCGCTTCAGATTGCTGAATTAGTAGAAGAATCTATGGAATATCATTTTTCAGTTAGAGTCAAACTAGTAGACGAAGGATCCGCTGAGTTACAATTATCCACTCAAATTGGAGAGGGGACTAATGCTAGCTATCAAACAATTGATACACAAAGGGTTAATTCTCATACTTGGAAGCTTCTAGAAGGGACCTATAGATACGACTCTATCGTGGATGATTTTATTAGTGTTTACGTTGAAAGTTCAGGTAATGACTCTGTTTCTTACATGATTGACGATTTCACACTAACCCCCACTGGCAATAGAATAGAAACACCAGCTCAATCGGATATCCAGTCAATAAAAGAAGTGTATGAGGATTACTTCTTAATAGGTAATGCTGTTTCTATGTCAGAGCTGGCTGGGCAGAGACTAGAACTCCTTAAAGAGCATCACAATCTGGTAACTGCTGAAAATGCAATGAAGCCGGAATCATCTTACAACGGTAGTCAGCAATTCGACGTTACTGATCAAATGAGATTGGTTGACAGAGTGAAAGAAGAAGGACTGCTGCTTCACGGTCATGTATTAGTCTGGCACCAGCAATCACCAGAATGGATGCATACCAGTGAAGGAGAACGACTGTCACGGGAAGAAGCTTTAACCAATATGGAAAGCCATATAGAAGCAACCATTTTAGCTTACGGAGACAGCGTTATTTCATGGGATGTAGTAAATGAAGCAATGAACGATAATCCTATTGATCCTGAAATGTGGCGTTCTATGTTAAGACGATCAGAGTGGGCAGAGGCCATCGGTGATGATTATGTTGAACTGGCTTTTATGAAAGCTAGGGAAGTATTGGACGAAAACGGCTGGCACGATGTCAAACTTTACTATAATGACTACAATGACGACAATCAAAATAAAGCCACAGCTATTTATTATATGGTAAAAGAAATCAACGAAACATACGCAGAAAATCATCCTGGGGAACGTTTAATTGATGGAGTGGGTATGCAGGGACACTATAATATGGGAACCAGTGTAGATAATGTCAGGCAGTCTTTAGAGCGATTTAAAGAGTTAGATGTAGAGATAGGTATTACAGAATTGGATATTACAGCAAACACCACTTCAGAATTAACAGAAGAAGAAGAAATAGCCCAAGGAATTCTCTATGCCCAACTGTTTTCATTGTACAAAGAACATTCTGATGTCATATCTAGAGTCACGTTCTGGGGATTAAATGATTCTACGAGTTGGCGAGCGGAAAGAAGACCTCTTCTTTTTGATGGCAATTTACAACCGAAAAAGGCATATGAAGCAGTTATTGATCCCGAAGGGTTTTTAGCAACCTATGCCTCAGAGGAAGAGAAAGTAGAAAATAGGCAGGCTGTGGCAGTCTATGGGACGCCTGAAATAGATGAAGAGTTGGATGAACTTTGGTATGCAGCGGAAACGATAGATGTGGATCGTTATCAAATGGCATGGCAAGGAGCCACGGGCGTGGGGAGACTTCTTTGGGATGATGATTATTTATATGTTCTCGTAGAAGTCGACGACAGTACCATTGATACGACTGGAGGAGAAGACTGGGAGCAAGATTCGATAGAAGTTTTTCTAAGTGAGACGCGTCATTCTGACTCCTCATATAAAGAAGGGGATGGTCAATACCGAGTGAATGCAGACGGAGAGGAGTCTATTGGAGAAACCACTGCTCTGGCCATCGATCAATCTCTCGTTACTCAGACGGATACAGGATATAGTGTACAAATGGCTGTTGAATGGCAGGTGTTAGAACCTGAAGAAGGAGATGACATTGGCTTTGACTTGCAAATTAATGACGCGACATCAGGAAATAGAGAAAGTGTAGCTATATGGAATGATTTAAGTGGTCAAGGGTATCAAAACCCCACAGTCTTTGGTGAGCTTGAATTGGTTGGACAAAAAGTTGAAGCAGAAGGAATATCACTTAATAACACAGAATCAGAAAGAAAAGATACCTCCTTACTGATTATATTAGGGGGAACTATGCTAGTAGGGATAGGAGCCTATTTCTATAAATCACAAAAAACTGGGTAGTATATTGTAAAAATAGAACCTTAATACGGCTGGATTACTTTAACCAACAGTATTAGGGTCTTTTTTTCATTATCTGTAATATTTGACCATCTCATAGTTAAATCGGACTCGATTTGAAATATTCATAAAAAAGGATTGATTATTCTCTCATCTTTAACACCCAAAACCCCGATAAATCCCTACACTAAGGGATTTACCGGGGTTTAAAAATGCT
>NZ_BAAACW010000047.1:0-1366 GCF_039521845.1 Alkalibacterium iburiense | reverse complement strand
GCAAACAAATATAAAAGTGATAAAATCAACACTGATAAAGCTTTTTAGAAAAACTATGAATTATTCAGGCTATAGAGTATACTATAAAGAAAGCGTTGTCAAATGTTTTAAGATTGAAATGTGTTAAAATATAAAAGCATGCTTAAAGGAGAGAATTTGAAATGAAGTCTAGAGATGAAAATTTGATAAAAGTAGCTATTTACTATTATGAAGAAAAAAAAACTCAAACTGAAATTGCTAAGGAATTAGGAATTTCTCGACCTACTGTATCTAAAATGTTGAATGAAGCAATCGAAAAAAACATTGTAAAAATAACAGTGCATCCGCATTTATATGATAACCACAAATTGCGTCAAGAAATTTTGGATAAATACGCTCTTGAATCAGTTATTGTAGTAAACTCTACTGGAAGTTCTAATGCTACGAAGAGTGAAATTGGACAAGCATGCGCCTACTTTGTAGAGGAAAAACTACCTGACTTACGCACGCTAGGAATTGGTTGGGGAACGACTGTTTATGAATTCGTTAATGCTGCCCATTATTCAAATTGTCCGCAACTATCCATAATTCCACTTATGGGCGGTGTCAGTTTATCGGAAGTTGCTCATCATTCAAACCATCTTGCTGTGACTATAGCTCAAAAATATAGAGCACAATCACACTTACTATATGCCCCTGCGATAGCTGAGACTATAGAAGTTAAAAATGCTCTGGTAAATTCTCATGTCGTACAGTGTATATTAAGCAAAGGAAGAAATGTGGATTTGGCAATAATAGGAGTTGGAAATCCCATGGAGTCATTGACTTACAGAGATATGGGATATATTACTAAAAAAGAAGAGAAAAGTATTATTGAAGAACAAGCGATAGGTGACCTTCTGGCAACTTTTTACGATAAAGAAGGCAATACAGTAGAAACAAGCTTATCTCAGCGTATGATTGGCCATGATTTAAATGATGTTCGTCGGATGAAAGAAGTAGTTATCCTTGCTAATGGAGAAGAAAAAGCGATTAGTATTAAAGCATTATTGAAATTGGAAATCATCGATCATTTAATCATTGATACTGAGATTGCTCAAGCACTTGTTTAATAATTTTATTTTGTAATATTTGTTTATCAAGTCTGAAAGTTATTAACTAAGTGAAAAAAGCTATGTACTACTCGAGACTAACTTAATCCAGTTTTCCGCAATAATTACATCATAAAAAAAGAATTGGTACTGAATATAAAGTACCATAAATAACACAAGTTTTTGAACATGGTTTCTGTTATTTACAGCCACTTATACAATAAAAGTAAGCGATGAATAGCTGAGCACCTACAAATAAAAATCGGACACCTCTATAATGAGAAATGTCCGAAGAG
>NZ_BAAACW010000046.1:21556-34094 GCF_039521845.1 Alkalibacterium iburiense | reverse complement strand
TGGGTGAATGACGTTCGACATCGTCGCCGGATGATTCAAGCATTGAGTCATCCACTTTGTCTTTTTTTCCTAGCAAGACGTATCCTCCTGTTAAAATGAGGTTGTCGTATAAATCATAGGTATCATCTTTTAAATCGTATTTGTCTAAAGGGTTTCCAGAATCTTCATCGACCGTTTCCATCGGTATATCGAGCATGCGAGCAACTTCTGACCGATTTCTCTCTAAACAAATCAGTAAAATATCTTTTCTGTCTAGCTTCTTACTCTGAAGTAATCCTTCTACATCCGTTACCATATTATCTAATTCTTGATAAGCACTTATAAAACGCATAATTATTCCTCCTTTGTATGACCTTAAATTTATTTTAGCAGAGTCTCTTAAAAGTAACCAATATAAGCCTTTGAATTTCTTTTACTTTTATCGTTGACATTCTTAAAGAAAGATTATATAATAAATTCTGTTGTTGAAAATGTTCCGGTAGCTCAGCAGGATAGAGCATTCGCCTTCTAAGCGAACGGTCGGGGGTTCGAATCCCTCTCGGAACGTCAAATACTATTTAGAGAATAGCTAATGAGCTATTCTCTTTTTTTATTCAATTATGGAAGACTTTTCCAGTGTTAGTGTAATATACTTCATCGTGGTTTAAAGTTAGGTTGATAAAACGAGCTAAAACAAAGAAATAGTCAGATAGTCTATTGATATACACCAATGCTGACTTATTAATCTCTTCTTTCGTAGAAAGCTCGACTAACTGCCTTTCAACTCTTCTCGTCACTGTTCGTGAGACGTGAGCTTGAGCGGCTGCTTTAGCCCCGCCTGGTAAGACAAAATAGTCGATTGGTGGAAGCTTGTCATTTAGAATGTCAATTACTGTTTCCAAGTCTTGTATGTAAGAATCTGGAAAAGAAAGCTCCAATTTATTATTTCGATCGGCTAATAGGCTGCCAATATCAAATAAGTGGTGCTGAATCGTTTGCAGTGGACTAACTAAACTCTCTAATTCTTTTTCTTCTTTCATCAGAGCAACCAGTAGACCAACTTCTGAATTGAGTTCATCCACTTCTCCATAAGCGTGTACTCTTAAATCATTCTTTTTTACGGTGCGTCCCCCAATCAGGTTTGTATTTCCCTGATCGCCTCGTTTGGTATAAATTTTCATGGTAAAAACCCCTTTCTTTCTTTATCCCTTATAGTATATCAAAAAAAAATGAATCAACCCCCTCTTTTGTACAGAAAGTTGATTCATCTATGCATCTTACCTAGTACAGTTCAAAATAACGATCCGTTTCATATTGCGAAACGGTTTTAGCATATGCTCTCCAGTCCTCTTCTTTAGCGGCAATAAACCGATCAAATATATGATTCCCTAATGCCTCTTTTATCGTTTCATCTTTTTTCAATACTTCTATCGCTTCTTTCAAACTCCCTGGTAGAGCACTGATATTATTTTCTTTTCTTTCCATTTGGCTCATATTGTAAATGTTTCTATTTATAGGACTAGGTGCTTCTTTAGCTTCTGCTATTCCTTCTAATCCAGCCTTTAATAAGACGGCTAAAGCTAGATACGGGTTAGCTGTTGGATCAACACTTCTAAGCTCTATGCGTGTCGAATTGCCTCTAGACGAAGGAACCCTGACAAGAGGAGTCCGATTGGTTCCTGACCAGGCAACATAAACAGGAGCTTCAAACCCTGGAGTTAATCGTTTATAGGAGTTAATGATTGGATTACATATGGCTGTAAAAGCTTGAGCGTGATCTAGTAGTCCAGCGATAAATTGATAGGCTGTATGGCTTAACTGATCTTCCGTTTCAGAATCATAAAAGGCATTCCCATCTTCCGTGAACAAGGACATATTGAAATGCATCCCCGATCCACTTATACCTTCAATTGGCTTAGGCATGAAAGTTGCGTGAAGCCCGTGCTTTCGAGCGACTGTTTTTACAATCAGCTTAAAGGTTTGAATATTGTCACACGCTTCGATTGCACTAGCATACTTCCAATCGATTTCATGCTGACCAGGTGCATTTTCATGATGACTGGCTTCAATATGAAAGCCTAACGCTTCTAATTCTATGACAATGTCTCTTCGACAGTTTTCAGCTAAATCTGTCGGAGCTAAATCGAAGTATCCTCCAGAGTCATTCAGTGTCCGTGAAGGTTTGCCGTTCTCATCCAGTTTAAACAGGAAAAATTCGGGCTCTGGGCCTAAGTTGAAGTCAGTGAACCCTAAGGGCTCCATTTCTTTTAGGACACGTTTGAGGTTGTTTCTAGGGTCTCCTGCGAAAGGCTCCCCATCGGGAGTATGCACATCACAAATGAATCGAGCAATTTTAACATTAATGTCGTCTAGTTCCCACGGGAAGATTAACCAAGTATCTAAATCAGGATGTAACTTCATATCACTTTGATCAATACTGACAAATCCATCAATAGATGAGCCGTCAAAGGCCATTTCGTTATTCATCACTTTTTCTAACTGACTAATAGGTACCTCGACGTTCTTAATAACCCCATCGATGTCCGTAAACATTAAACGTAAAAATTTCACATTCTTTTCTTTTGCTTCTTTAATAATTTGTTCTTTTTTCTTTGAGTGCATAGTCACTGCCTCATCCTTTCAATTGGTTATGTGTACTTTCTTTCAGAGTACGTACTCTTTAAAAGGATGTCAATTAAGAACCCTTGCACTGTAAGCAGGACAAGATGGGTACTGTTTAGTAAAAAAAGCTCATCCTTACTAGTCATTTTAAGACATAGCCAGGATGAGCTTCTTTATGTTAGGTATACCTATTATTTCACTGCTTCTTTTAATGCTTTACCAGCTTTGAATGCAGGAACTTTGCTTGCAGGAATTTGGATTTCTTCCCCAGTTTGAGGGTTACGTCCTTTACGCGCAGCGCGATCACGCACTTCGAAGTTACCAAAGCCAATAATTTGAACTTTTTCACCATCTGCAAGAGTGTTTTTAATAGTTTCAAAAACGGCTTCTACTGCTGATGTTGCGTCTTTTTTAGTAAGATCAGTTGAAGCTGCAACTTTTTCGATTAATTCTGCTTTATTTGCCATCGTTATCTTTCACCTCCTCAAAAGAAGATCGATGCATGCTAATTTTTAAGAATCAACTTGCGATCTTTCAACATTCCAACAACTTGGGAATGTGTTGGGTGAAATTGTCTATTCTGACATTTCATTTAAAAAGATACCATAGAATCAGTGTTACTGCAATGGTATTATGCAAAACTATAGATTACAAATGCTGTAATAATCTTATTTTCCCGTTGTTTTCCGGCAAAATCTATTTTCTTTGACGAGGAATGATACGAATAGGCGTTCCCTCGAAGTTAAAAGTGTCTCTGAATCGATTTTCTAAAAATCGGGCATAAGAAAAATGAAGCAACTCCGGATCATTCACAAATATAATAAATGTAGGAGGGCTGACACTTACTTGAGTCGTGTAGAAAATTTTCAATCGTCTTCCTTTGTCAGTAGGAGTTGGATTGGTAGCTACCGCATCCATGACCACATCATTCAATATGGAAGATTGAATCCGTAGATTCTGATTCATATAGACTTCTTCAATTTTTTCAGGCAGCAAGTGCAATCGCTTTTTGGTCAAGGCAGAAACAAAAACAATAGGAGCATAACTGAGATACTGGAACTGTTCACGCACTTCGAGCTCAAATTCTTTCATTGTATTGGTTTCTTTTTCAACGGTATCCCATTTATTGACCACAATGATGATTCTTTTACCCGCTTCTTGAGCATAGCCGAATACGCGCTTATCCTGCTCTCTAATGCCTTCTTCAGCATTGATGACACACAAGACTACATCAGAACGTTCTATTGCTCTCAAAGCCCTTAAAACACTATATTTTTCCGTGTTCTCATATACTTTACCTTTTTTACGCATACCCGCTGTATCAATAACGACAAACTCTCGTCCATTAGCCGTTTCAAAGCGTGTATCGACTGCTTCCCGTGTAGTACCAGCTATATTAGAAACGATTACTCTTTCTTCTCCAATAATCGCATTAACTAAACTGGATTTCCCTACGTTGGGACGTCCTATTATGCTGAATTTAATGGTCGATTCATCGTATTCTTCTTCATGTTCAGGAAAATGTTTAATCACTTCATCTAAAACATCCCCTAATCCGAGCCCGTGAGCACCCGAGATGGGGTATGGTTCTCCTAACCCTAAGGAATAGAATTCATACGTATCTGCTCTTAATTCAGGATTGTCTGCTTTATTGACAGCAAGTATCACGGGTTTTCCTGATTTAAATAAAATGGGGGCAACTTGTTCGTCTTCTTGAGTGACCCCTTCTTTGATACTGGTCATCATTATGATTACATCGGCTTCTTCGATAGCTATTTGTGCCTGCTGTCTGATTTGCTCATTGAGAGGCTCATCTTCCATTGTGATTCCACCTGTATCAATTAAAGAGAATTCTCTGCCTAACCATTCCGCATCAGCATAAATTCTGTCTCTTGTCACGCCGGAGGTATCTTCTACAATAGATATTCTTTCTCCAACGATTCTATTAAATATAGTTGATTTTCCAACGTTTGGTCTTCCTACTATAGCGACTGCTGGTTTAACCATTTGCAACACCTTCTTTCGTTCTTTCTACTTTTTGATTTAGTGTATGTTAAAAAGGGACACCCAACCAAATTAGAATAAATTCTAATTTGGTTGGGTGCGGTAAACTATACCGATGTGTTTAAGGGGTTTATTCCTCTTCGTCGTCACTGTCTTCAGAATCAGTATTTCCCATCAAACTGGATAATTGATCTCCAATTTGGTCACCTAGAGTAAAGGCCCCATCTTCATTATCATCACGTAAGGATGGTTTCTGAATAGTCGGTCTTTCTTCTTGTCGTGGAGCTTCGTTTTTAGCTTTTGATGGTGCAGACGAATCAGCTGATGAATCATCTGTTAAAGCTTTGATACTTAACGAAATACGCTCTTCGCTAGGGCTCACACTAAGAACTTTTACATCAATTTCTTCATCTTTAGCAACTATTTCATGTGGTGTTTCCACATGTTTATGTGCCATTTCAGAAATGTGAACGAGTCCTTCAACACCTGGTTTAACTTCTACAAACGCGCCAAAGTCAGTTACACGTTTAACCGTTCCTTTAACGACAGAACCTGCTGGTAACTCTTCTTCAACAGTATCCCAAGGCCCAGGTAATGTTTCTTTAATAGATAATGAGACGCGTTCACGTTCCGTATCTACTTTAAGAACCTTAACGTTTACTTTGTCACCTTTTGCTAATTTATCTTTCGGATGAGAAATGCGTTCGTGAGCAATTTCTGAAATGTGAACTAATCCATCTACTCCACCTACATCTACAAAAGCTCCAAAGTTAGTTAAACGGACAACTTCTCCTTCAACAACAGAACCTTCTTCAAGTTTTGCCAACGCTTCTTCTCTTTCAGCTGCTTGTTCTTTTTCAAGAAGAACTTTTCTTGAAAGAATCAGTTGACGTTCATTAGGGTCTATTTCAATAATTTTGAATGTATACGTCTGACCTTCAAATTGACTTAAGTCACTTACGAATGAGGTGTCCATTTGAGAAGCAGGTACAAATCCTCTGACACCTAAATCAACGGTCAATCCACCTTTAACTACTCTGGAAACGGGTGCTTCAACTGTTTCATCGTTGTCATATTTTTCTTGTAATTCTTCCCAGACTTTACGCTGATCAACACGTTTTTTAGATAAAATAAAGCTTCCTTGTTCTTTATCCTTGATGTCTCTTAAAACAACTAAATCAATAACATCTCCGACAGATACAATGTCTGAAGGATGATCAAAACGATCTGAAGCTAGTTCTCTTGGAGGAATTAGACCTTCTTGTCCACCAGCTAAACCAACAATAACTTGTTTATCATTGTCAATAGCCAATACTTCCCCTTTTACTAAGTCACCCGGAGAGATATCTTCAACCTCTTTCATAACATCAGACATAGATTCAGAGGCTGAGTCATTTGAACTTACTGCTGGTTTAACATGAGCCTCTTCGTTCGAAGCCAGCACATCCTCTACAGGTGTGTCTTCCTTAGCATCGACTTGGACTTGTTCTTCAGCCAATTCCACTGCTTCATCGGTTGTTACTTCTTCATCTGAAGTGACTTCCTCTGTTACCGTTTCCTTTTGTTCTACTTCTTCGTTTCTGTTCTCTTTTTCCGTCATCTTCGTATCCTCCCAAAACCAATAATTCATACATCTTTAATTGTACAGAATATAAATAGTAATTTCCACTAAAACATGTTCATTTCTATTATTCCGTATGGTTTATCTTTGTATTAATTAAATTTTTGATTGTTTCTACAACTTCATCGATAGTTAATTTTGTCGTATCTATACGAATAGCATCGTCTGCTTGCTTCAAAGGAGACGTTTCTCTTGTTGAATCTTTATAATCTCTATCAGCAATATCTCGTTTCAATTGTTCTAAATCAGAAAATATACCTTTTTGCTTATTTTCCTTGTGTCTTCTTTCTGCTCGCTCTTTTACGCTGGCAACTAAGAAGATTTTTAAATTCGAATTCGGTAAGACTACGGTACCTATGTCTCTTCCATCCATAATTACCCCATTGCTCTTCGCCATTTTTTGTTGACGACGAACCATTTCTTGTCGCACTCTCGGATGAGCAGACACAACAGAAACCGTATTAGTTACATTGTTTTGTCTGATTTCATTAGTTACTTCTTCTTCATTAGCAAAGACTCTCTGACCATCGTCTGTTCGTTCAAAAGTTATGGACGTATGAGACAATAAGTCTAAAAGAGCTTCTTCATCTTTAATATTCACATTATTTTTCAATGCTTCATAGGTTAATGTTCGATACATGGCTCCAGTATCGACATAAATCAAGTTTAAATCTTTGGCTATTTTTTTGGCGACTGTGCTTTTTCCAGAAGAAGCCGGTCCATCTATTGCGATTGTTATATTTTTATACACCATTAGTTTCACACTTTCACTGCTTTTTTATCTGACTCTTAACTGTTGTCCAACATAAACTGTTTCATCTTGCGTATTATTCAATTGCATGAGTTCTTCGGTAGACATACCGTGATTCAAGGCGATACGATACATATTATCTCCTGCTTGAACGGTATAATACTCAGCCCCTTGGGGAGGTTCTACACTGCTTGACTCCTCAGTAGAAGGTGGCGTCGGCTGACTCTCCGTGGTCTCTGTAGACTCAGAGGCTTCTGCTGATTCAGACTGAACGGGTTCAGAAGTAACTGGTTCAGTGGTTTCCGTTTCAGGAGTAGATTCAGGTTCTGTTTCCTCACTGGTATTTTCTACCAATTCGGTTTCTTCTTCCTCAAATTCCTCTTCTATTTCTTCCACTTCTTGAACTTCTTCAACTTCCTCAACCTCTTCTGGCTCTTCTTCAGTCTCGTCATCTTCTTGATCTTTAACCACTTGTTCTACATTCGGTCCAGATGGTTCTTCTGAAGAAACGTCTCTATTTAAATACCATGCATAGGTAGTTATAGGCAAAATAATAAGTAGGGCTAAAAATATCACAGTTACAGTCAGTACGGGAGAAATGCTTTGCTCTCTTTCTCTCTTCGCTTTTCTGGACATGGGTTCTTCTTCTGAATAGTCAACCTCTTCGTCAAAGCGTTTGGACCAAAGCTCTTCCATCGACTCGCGATCTTTTTTCACCATAAGTTTGACTCCTCTCATTCATTTCGCTCTTATTATAGCATAGATTATTAATTTATATAGGCTCGCTTTCCAAATTAAATAAGTTTTTTAATACTGATTTCCAGGGTTTTTCTTGATTTTCGTTCAAATTCTTTTCAAATTTACTCTCCGGAACGTGTAAAACGAACGCCCGGTTACAATATGAACAACACGGGTCCTGGTCATTTATCACTTTTTCATTGAAATAATGTAACAGACAGGTTCTTTTGCAGGATTCAACATGAACATAGTGAACCATAAATTGTAGCTGTCTTTTCTTTCTCACCCATCGCTCCTCAATTGTTTCCCAAGCTGTTTGAAAGGGAATAGACTGCTCTATAAAATAACGCGCAATATCAATTTTCGACTCTTCTTTTAAAGAGGGGAGTCTCTCCGGGTACTTATAACAGTAACGCAATTCATCTCGAGTCGGGAGGCTGCCAGATTGCAGTCTAGACTGTAATCTCTCATCACCTGCTTCATAGAGCAGGACAGCGACTCCCCCTTTTTTATCTCTACTGCATCGACCCACTTCTTGCAAGTACGTTTCAGGATTAGACGGCAGATGATAATGGATAACAAAGCGAATGTCTGGTTTATCTATCCCCATCCCAAATGCACTTGTCGCACAGATAATGTGAACGGTGTTACTTAGAAATTGTGCCTGTATCTTTTTCTTATCTTCATTTTCCAGATCACTATGGTAACTTTCTGCGAGAAGATCAGTCTCCTCCCGTATTTGTTCAGCCCATTTATCTGCCATTTTTTTACTTGAAAAATATATAATGCCTGGACCTTTTATTTCATTAATTAATTGAAATAACCGTTCATTTTTATTGCCGTGACATATTTCTGTTCGAAGTTGGATAGAGGGACGATTAACTGAGTAAATAATTTCATCCGTATCTTTCTTATCCAAATGTAACTGTTCTAATATCTCTTGTCTGACTTTTTCCACTGCCGTTGCTGTCAATGCCATTGTCAATGGGTTGCCTAATTCCATTCTAATTCTTCCAAGTTTTAAATAGTCCGGTCGAAAGTCCATGCCCCACTGTGAAATGCAATGGGCTTCATCTATCACCAGCAACGAAATGTCCAATTGTTTTAATCGGTTCAATACATAGTCTTGAAGTATCATTTCTGGAGAAAGAAATATGAATTTAAACGTATCTAATTGCCTTAATGCTAAACGCTTTTCTTTTTGGGTCATAAAACTATTTAAAGCGACAACCGATTTTTCGCCTTCCCGCTTCATTCTCTCTACCTGATCTTCCATTAAGGAAAGCAAGGGAGAAATTATAAGTGTCTTGCCTTTAAAAAAATAGGAGGGCAATTGGTAACAGAGGGATTTCCCCGTACCGGTTGGAAGCATGACTAATGAGTTTCTTTTATTTAAAACTGAAAGAATGGCTTCTTTTTGCCCCGGCCTAAAAGATGAAAAGCCAAATTTAGTTTTTAAAGCCTGTCTGACTGTGGCTTCAATGGTATCACGAGTCATGTCGTCTCATCCTCTCAATTTCAATTAATCTAAACCAGAAAAAATCCAACTGGCTATGTTCTGACTTCGCTTCTGAATACAGTAAAGATGGATGACGTTTAAGTAAGTTATGAAGGATGTCATAATCTGAAGAAGGGATAAGAGACTTATATCCTTTCCAATGATTAACCAGTACCATTTCGAGTACGTGTTCTTTTATCGTGTTTTCTTTTAATTTTCTCATTTGACTAATTTGTCTGATTGTTTTTCCGTCTTCTAGCATTTTTTGAGTCTGATAGGTACTCGTGCTTAAGCCATAATCATTCTCCTTGTGGACCGTATGGACTAAATCCCGCAGTAAAGAAGTATGGTTTTTGGAGTAATGTATCAGTTTTTCTATTGTATGGTGAAGTAAGATGGTCAGCTGATTATCCGAGAAATGTAAGGTCTCTCGTAATTGCCTTCTTGTCCGTCCTGTTTGCTGATGACCTACTTGAAGGCTCGCAACTATATTTGCTTGTTCTTCAGAAAGAGAGGACATAAATTGGAACACTTCAGGAATCCATTTATTTGAAAATGATTCTAAGGAAGGCCCGTGGTCTTTAAGCCATCTTTTCGTTTCCTGTTGTTCGACAAGTGTATTCAGATAAGGGGTATACTGCACATTTTGATGTTTGTATTCAGAAACAATTTGATTAACAAAAATGAATCGGTCCCATAATGGTTTTCTGGTTTTGGTATATTCCAAACTGTCTATAGTCACTAAAGGTGGACATGTTTCTAAAAATGCCTTTTTGGATGCCAATCCATTTTCTGTCAGCTGAAGAGTTTCCCCTTTAAGCGTCACCCATTTTTTTTGTAAGAAATGGCTGACTAAGGCGTCCCAATCTGCATCTGTCCAATGATGAAAAAGAGAATAGAGTGAATAGAGACGATTTTTTTCAATATTAAAGAGCACAGAGGCGGTTCGTCTTCCCTGTGATATTAAATGTAATTGTTTAGCTGTTACCTGACTGTCTTCTGTCAATTGGCTCAATACGTATTGGGATGTAAACTCATCTATCATTTCTTATCCACCTCGTATAATAAGTTTGAAGATAAGAATTGAACTTATCTTCCTTGGTTGGTTTTTTTCTTAGTGTGTTAGAGGCTTCTCCCCCATGGGGGAGAAGAATTCGAAATTGTCGACCCTCTTGTCCACTTTTGTTCTTTGACAATTTAAAAATATCCATAGGTTCTGCTTGGTTATTCCGTGCTGTTTCTGTGTAAAATAGAATCAGATGGAAGTCGGTTCTTAGTGGGATGAAGCTTTTCCTCCTTGTAGATCAACTACACTTTAAGCATGCTTCCCGTCATAGTGTTGAGACTATATACTCATAAGCTGAATGACTCGACTCTGTTATCTAGCGGTCTTAGGAAACCGTTGGTTTGGCAGCCATAACAGAAAAAGGTTAAATTCGTATGCGCGAGGTTAAGGCACGCACTATGTTACAGGGATAGCCCGGAGTAACCAAGCTTACCTTCCAAAATTAAAACGAAAGGGGGAACCCTTCCACGAAATTATTTGTTGGTTTAGACGTGAGTAAAGCGACACTTGATGCCTGTTTCTTATCGCATGAGGATGATACCCATACCATTCTTTGGCAAACCACCGTCGCGAACAGTGACGCGGGTGCTCGGACGCTTAAAAATAAGATTATTGAGTTCCACGAGAAGCTTGAATATGACAAAATCGTGGTCGGTATGGAAGCCACAGGACAGTACAGTATGCATCCGTCGTTATTTTTTTCAAACGATCCTGATCTACAGCTGTTGAATGTTCAAACAATCGTGGAAAACCCACGAGTCATTCACCGCTTTTCAAAAGTCTGGACGGATGAGAAAAATGATAAACTCGATGCCCAGCTGATTGCCGAGTTTTTAAGCACAGGCAAGCATTCAGCTGCTCAACCCCGAGAAGAGAAATTTGTGGCTCTCCTGCGCCTGACAAGGACGCGTTATCAGCTAATCCGCCAACTGTCGGAAGCCCAACAGCACTACGTCGAGAATCTTTATTACAAGTGCAATACACTAACAAGTGACCTGCAGGATGAAAATATTAGTACGTCCATCTTTAGTTCCACGATGATTCAGCTTATGACCGGAAATATGACCATGGCGGACATTCGAACGATGAAAACAGCTGATTTAGCTGAGTTACTCCAGACCTTTGGTCGCCAGCGCTTTAAAGATCCAGAAAAGTTAGCCCAAGTGATTAAGAAATCTGTGTCTGATTCTTATCGCTTAGGAAAAGTTGCTCAAGAAAGTATCGATATCAATCTAGGTATCCAGATGCGAGTCATTCGTAGCTTTGAGCAGGAAATTAAAACGATCGACAAAGCAATCGCTGACATCATGGAAACGGTAGATGAAGCCAAATCCTTACTGAGCATTCCCGGGATCGGTCCTGTGTATGCCGCAGGCATCATCGCTGAGGTTGGCCAAATTGACCGTTTCGATCATGAATCGAAGTTGGCGAAATATGCTGGGCTGTACTGGCCAAAACATCAGTCCGGAAAATTCCAAAAAGAACAAACACCAATGTCTAAATCAGGAAATCGTTACCTACGCTATTATTTAGTTCAAGCTGCCAACTCTATAAGGCGTTATATTCCTGAGTATAAAGACTATTACGATAAAAAGTATAACGAAGTACCTAAAGCCCAGCACAAGCGAGCCCTCGTCTTAACAGCACGAAAATTTGTGCGTCTGGTGTTTGCACTCCTAAGCAATCACCAACTCTATATCGCCAGATCGGGGGCGGTAGAGTCTTAAGAAGAATATTCTCTTAAGGACGACTATCCGAAAAGTAAACCGAACGTATTTTCGGATACGTGGCGGTTTAGTTGAGTGCGGCTTATTTACCGAATATTATTGAAATCTTTTAAACTTTATTCTTTACTTACCACCATAATGCTTATAGTCCGTTCTCTGCTACTCTATCTTAAAGCATTTCGCTTCATTTATTAAGGGGCTTTTTCTATTCTTTAATACAAAAAAACGAATGACTAGTCTAACCTAATCATTCGTTTGCTAAATTACGTTATTTAATTTGTTTGTTGACGACATAATCAGATGATTTTTTTCTATTCAACTTGCTTTTTGTTTTATCCAACCATGGTTTCATTTTACTAAATACGGTAAAGAAGACGATTCCTACCAGAGGGCCTTTCAATAAGTTAAATGGCACGACAGCATATAATAAATACGTACGCATCGGACCAACGTCAAAGCCCATAACAGTCATATAAGCGGGTGCGATAAATAGCCAGTTAATTAAAGCTAACATCACTGTCAAAGCCAGTGT
>NZ_BAAACW010000046.1:14938-21489 GCF_039521845.1 Alkalibacterium iburiense | reverse complement strand
TAAAGTGAAAGATAAGGATGCGATAAAAGCAGCTGTATCTCCGATGGGAAAACCCATTTCTCCTCCTGTTTGTGCGTATGAAAGCAAGGAGCGTATAAAGGCAATCGCTACTCCTGCAAGCGGTCCATATACATACATACCGAAAAGAATAGCTAAATCACTGAAGTCTACTTTTAAAAAAGGTACTCCTGGTAATAGTGGAAAAGACAGCATGGATATAATCCAGGCAAGTGAAGCGAGCATGGCTATTCCTACCAATCGTTTTGTCTTGTTGTTTGTCATAATAAATCCTCCTAAAAGGATTCATCCTGCTTAGGGTGAACTTTGCTGAACACTTTCTCATTTATCTACTCATGACTTGTGAAATGTTGGATTAAAAAAAGCTCTATTTGCACCTACATTTCAGGTCACAAATAGAGCATTAAGACAGAATTATGTTCAGTCAAAAAGCTCCATCTTCTTTATCCAGACTTTACTGTCGGTACTGGAATTACACCAGTTCAGCAATTTTAATCGCTCGTGGACTTTACCACCGGTCGGGATTTGCACCCTGCCCCTGAAGATGAATCATTTATATTGTATTGTTACATACTATTATATAGATAATTTTAAAACTGTCAAGTTTTCATTTCATTATTCTTCTTCTGGATCTATGGGAATATGAATAATGAATGCAGCCCCTTCATTGACTTCAGATTCGACTTCAATAAATCCTCCATGAGCCTCGACAATATTTTTAACGAGTGATAAGCCAATTCCTGTTCCTCTGGTGTTGTACGAATAATTATTTCGTGATTTATCCGCCTTAAAGAATCGATCAAAGATATACTGTAAATCTTCTTTAGGGATACCTGTGCCTGTGTCCTTCACTATCATCACTACTTCTCCAAGCTCTTCTTCTTTTAAGAGCTGTAGTGTAACGACTTTTTCATCTTTATCAGCCATTCGTGTGTGTCTAATAGCATTGTTTATCAAGTTCACAAACACTTGGTCAATCTTATCTTTATCCATATTCAAATAAACTGTTTCTTTCGGTGCCTCCATTTGTAAAGACACTCCTGATTCGTTAGCTAAATTATCAAATCGGAACATTAAGCTTCTCAAGTACTTATTGACATCTGTTTCCGTTTTCTGAAGTTCTATATACCCAGCTTCCATTCGTGAGAGGTCAAGCATTTCATTTACCATTCGGTTCATACGCTGGGCTTCGTCCCGAATGATTCTAGACATTTCCTTTTTCTCTTCAATGCTTTCAGCCACATCATCTAAAATCGCTTCACTGTAGCCTTGAATCATGACGAGCGGTGTACGCAATTCATGAGAGATATTGTTGATGAAATCCACTCTCATTTTATCCAGACGATGCTCTTTGGTTAAATCTTTGGTTGAGATTAAGATACCGCGCAAGTCCCTTGTTTCTTCTTCAAGTAGGGGAAGAATAGTGACTTCGAAATACGTTTCTTGCATTTCAATTGTAAATTCTGTAGGTCTTTTAGATTCGATGACTTCAGCTATTTTCGTATCCAAATCGATAAATCTTTCTTCATCAGAGTAATTGGTATGCTCTTCCTGGTACCTAGTTAAGAACAAATCGCCTACCGGATTGGATAAAAGCAACGTTTTGTCTGTGTCGTAATAAAGAATCCCTGTTTCAATGTTATGCATGATGTGAGAGAGCAATTCTTTTTCTTGTCTTATAACCGTTCGATTCGTTTCCAAAGAATGACCCATTTTGTTCATAGCCATGGCCAACTCTGATAAGTCATCTCGTCCAGAAACGGGCAATTGATGACTGAAGTCGTCTCTGGCATAATCAAAGGCTATATTGGTCATTGCATTGATAGGCTCTGACAACTGTTTCTTTAAGTAGATGTAATAAAAAAGAGCAATAAACAATTCAACTATAATGAATCCAGATAAAACAAAGGATAGGCGTCTTTCAATGCGAATCAGGAAAGATAAATCCGCAAAAGAATAAAAGAGAACATCCTGGTTTTCAATTGTTACGGGCAATATATGAAACAGATGAGGGATATTGCGTCTGTATTCTCTATGCTGGTCTGAACGAAATTGTACTCGTTCGTTTCTATCAATATTTTCCAATACTCCTGGCTTGCCTTGAATGGTTTCTTTTACATCATCTGAAAACGGAAGATACCAATTGTCTCCTTCTTCCTCAAATGTGTCATCCATTAACAAAGCAAAATTTACGCTTGAATGTAAATCATTTATAGTATCCATGTTTTCTAATAAAAAATGTGGATCCGCAACTACTAAGCGTTCCACATTTAATATTATTTCTTCAAAATCATTCATATAATTATTCTTGACTTCTTCAGAAAGAAAAACACTATAGAATACAGTAGTTATTATGAAAAAAAATATTGTAATGACGAATGTTATGAGCCAAATTCTTATAGCTATGGCATTTAATCTCATAAACTACTCCTCTTCCTCTTCTGGATAGGAGTTAAGTTTGTATCCGAGACCCCAAACTGTTTCTATCATTTTAGCTGCAACAACTGATTCTTTTTTCAGCTTTTCACGTAACCGTTTGATATGGGTGTCTACAGTTCTGAGATCACCAAAGAATTCATATTTCCAAACTTCTCTGAGTAACTGTTCCCGTCCAAAAATCTGGTCTGGTGATGACATAAGGTAATGTAACAGATCATACTCTTTAGGTGTAAGGTTCACTGTTTTTCCATCAGCCGTCACTCTTCTAGAATCATTGTCAATTTCTAAATGAGGCAACTTCAAGGTATCGGAAACATCTGCTGCCCCTTTTCCACCGGCCGAATCAGCTGTACGTTTTAATATAGCTGCCACTCTTAAAACAATTTCTCTCGGACTAAATGGCTTAACAATATAATCATCTGCCCCTACTTCAAAGCCTTGGATGCGGTTTAACTCTTCCCCTTTAGCCGTTAACATCATAATAGGCGTTTCTTTTTCTTTGCGTAACTCTTCGGCTACTTGAATCCCATCCATTTCCGGCATCATGACATCCAATAATATTAAATCATAATCATTTTCTAAGGCTAAATCTAAAGCGATTTTTCCATTTTCCGCTTCATCAATACTATAATCTGCTTTTTCAAGGTACATCCTTAGTAGTCTTCTGATTCTAGCCTCATCATCGACTACCAGTAACTTTTTATTATTTTCTTGAATAGTCTCTTCACTCAATTTAAGACACTCCTCTAAGTTATACTCAATTTCTGTTTCAAGCGCTCTAGTTTATCTCTCTACTATTATAACTAAAGAAAAGCATTACTTCCAATCATTTCTCTTATAGGGTGTTTCTCCCTTAAATTTCGTTAACTAATTGCTTCAGTTTATTCACTTCAAATGTTTTCAATTCTCGCCATTCACCAGACTGTAACCCTTCTGTTGTCAAGAAGGCATACTTATCTCTATTCAGCTTTTCTACTGGATGTCCTACTTTTTTAAGCATATTTTTTACTTGGTGTTTTTTTCCTTCGTGTATGGTCAATTCAACTATGCTTGTATTGTTTCTTTTATTGACTTCAATAATTCTCGCTTTAGCTGGTCGACTCTTATACCCATCTAAGGTTAGTCCTTCTTCCAATTTCTTTATAGCTGACTTGTGAACCAATCCTGTGACCTTAGCTATATAGGTTTTCTCAACCTCAAAACTGGGATGAGTAAGCTGATTGGTTAATTCCCCATCATTCGTTAATAGGATTACTCCTGTTGTATCGTAATCCAACCGTCCAACTGGGTATATTCTTTCTTCAATCTCTGGAAAAAAATCAACAACCGTTTTTCTTCCTTTAGGATCGTGGGCACTAGAAATAACCCCTCTTGGTTTATTTAACAGGTAATATATTTTCTGTTCGCGAGATATAGGGATATCATCTACAGAAACAGTGTCGTCTTTTGATACGTTAACTCCCATTTCAGTAACGACTTTTCCATTTACTTTCACTCTGCCTTCTTTTATTAACTTTTCAGATCCTCTTCTTGAGGCAATTCCAGCATGAGCCATGACCTTTTGCAAGCGTTCCATATAGTTGACTCCTTTTATGTGTCTTTTCCTTTTAAAAATCTAATGTTTCATCAAACAAGCTTTGATGTTCTATTTCTTCTTCAATGACTAATTCAGGCAAATCAGTCAAATCATTTAATCCGAAATAATCCAGAAAATAATCAGTCGTGCCATATAAAACCGGCTTACCTGGAGCCTCTACTCGACCAACTTCCTGAATGAGGTTTCTTAATTTCAACTTTTGTAAGCTCGAAGATAACTGGACTCCTCGAATTTCTTCAATTTCCATACGTGTAATGGGTTGTTTATAAGCAATCACTGCCAGTGTTTCAACAGAGGCTCGGCTCAGCTTTTTGTTTAGAGGAGATTGAGCATATTGTTGAATGATAGGTGAGTACTCTTTTTTTGAAACTAACCGGTAAGTTTCGGCCGTTTCTATTATAGTCAATCCACTCTCTATCCGATTAGTATACTTATCCTCCAATTTTTTTAAACAGACTTTGGTGTGATCCACAGTCGACTTTGTTAGCTGAGCTAATTCTTTGAGCGTGATGCCTTCATCACCAGCAACAAACAGCAATGCTTCGTATGTAGCTAATTCATTCATAGAGTATCATTCAACCCTTTCAATACACATTCATACTTAATAATGCAATTTCTCCAAAATTTTCTTCCTGTTCGATGGACACCTTATTTTCTTTCATCAGTTCCAGCACAGCCAGGAAGGTCACAACATAATCTTTTTTTGATGGGCGTGTAAATAAATGACTGAAAAACACTTTCTTTTTCTTCTTAAGAAACGTGTTTTCCAACCAAACCATCTTGTCAGTCACGGATATTTCTTCTAAATCAATGGTACTTGGACCAGGTTCCATCCAATCTTTGCGCTTTAACATATCATTAAAGGCATCTAAAAGATGTTTAAGTTCTAATTCTCCCTGAGCCAAAGGAACAAACTCTTGATAATGGGTTAAATCTGATTGACTCTTTGAGTAAAAATGTTCACGACTGGAACGGCTTTGAGTCAACTTCTCTGAAGCATACTTTATCTTCCTATATTCAAGAAGTCGTTCTCTCAAGTGTTCTATTGAATCTTCTGCTACATCAAATTCTTCTCCATCTTCTTCCCAACTGTCATTCCTAGGGAGAAGAAGCTGACTTTTTATGGACATTAAAGTCGCGGCCATAACTAAATAATCCCCAGCTACGTCTAACTGTAGGAGTTGCATAGCCCGAAGGTAATCAAGATACTGTTCTGTGATTTCCTTAATAGGTATATCATAAATATCTATTTCAAATTTATTTATAAGATGTAAGAGCAAATCCAGAGGGCCTTCAAACACATCTAAATTTACTTTCCATTGATCGCTCATTCTATATCCCTGCTTTACCTGACTTCTTTAACTATATGATTTAGTCTTCTACCGATTCTTCGAATCCTTTTTGCCATTTCGTGATTAAAGAAGCCGTTTCAAGAGTCCCTACTATTTTCTTAGGCTCAAACTTTTCAGCTAGTGCTTCAATCATGTTGTAAGACATGCCTTCATCTCTATAGGATGGATTGATTGAAATGTGTCGTAAAATAACCACTTCGTCCTCTTCTTCGATGCCAATCACTCCAGCCATGTCTCCCGTTTCATCACTTTTCCATAAAAACAAATGTCTGTTCTCTTCTTGGTCGTACCAATCCATCTCATCTGTCAGACGACTCGTATCCTTTAAGTCTGGAATATATGAAAGCAAGCCCATTGTGATCTTCTGGTAGTCTAACTTATATTTAATGAGCATCTAAGCCCTCCTGTTTCTTCATATGATTATCAATACTGTTCTCTAATTGCATAAAGTCTGCGTACGTTTCTCTACGAATGGCTAAAAACTCCTGTCCTTCTTCAACAAATACAACAGCGGGTCTTGGCAGACGGTTATAGTTACTGGCCATAGAATAGCCATAAGCACCTGAACTTAAAACAGCTAAGATATCCCCATTTTCAGGGTTGGGTAATGGGATGTCCCAAATAAGCATATCACCGCTTTCACACGCTTTTCCAGCTACTGAAACCACTTCTTCTTCATTGGACTCTACTCGATTAGCTAAAACTCCTGTGTATTTAGCTTGATATAAAGCGGGTCTAATATTATCAGCCATGCCTCCATCAACTGCCACGTACTTTCTAATATTCGGCAGGTTCTTTTCCGTTCCAACAGTATATAAACTAGTCCCTGCAGGACCAACAATGCTGCGACCTGGTTCGATCCAAATTTCCGGCAAAGGCATTCCCAGCTTCTCAGTTTCCTGTTCTACGGCAGTCATTATGGACTGAGCGTATTCTTCCAGAGGTTTAGGTTCATCATCTTCCGTATAACGGATACCGAATCCTCCCCCTACATTTAGAACCTTCAGCTCAAACCCAAAGGCTTCTTTCCACTCCTTTGAATGACTTAAAAGTTTTTCAATGACGGCTTTATAGCCTTCCACTTCGAATATTTGAGATCCGATATGAGAATGTAAGCCTATTGCATTCAAATAGTCTGCTTGCTT
>NZ_BAAACW010000046.1:0-14891 GCF_039521845.1 Alkalibacterium iburiense | reverse complement strand
AACTTCGAATCTTCCTGCCCAGTAGTAATGTATTCATGAGTATGAGCTTCTATACCAGGTGTCACTCTAACCAATACATCCACTGTCTGGTTCATGGATGCCGTCAGTTCTTTTAGCATCTCAATTTCTCTAAAGTTATCTACTACGATACATCCGATTTTATAGTTTAAGGCTTCTTTTAATTCTTGATACGATTTGTTATTTCCGTGGAAATGAATTCTTTCTGAAGGGAAGCCCGCTTGTATAGCCAAGTAAAGTTCGCCTCCTGAAACCACATCTAATGATACATCTTCTTTTGCTAATAGTTGATACAGAGCCAGAGAAGAAAAGGCTTTACTTGCATAAGCGACTTGCGTTTTATTTTCATATGATTCAAAGGCTTTTTTAAAAGCTTGAATGTTGTCTTTAATCAGACCAATATCATACACGTATAAAGGTGTTCCATATTTTTCAACTAATTTTGTGGTGTCCACTTTTCCTATTTCTAAATGGTTGCTTTCGTTTACATTCATTCCTTTGATTAAACGTTCGTTGTATAAAGTATTCATATAGTCCCACTTCTCTATTAAAAATTTGACATAAAATGCGCATGCCTTAGAAAAATCATTCAAGAATATCATACAGATTAATGGCATAAAAATCAAACACCAGTCATAATCTCTTGCTTCTAACAGGCGTTTATTAATGACAAAAATGAGCGAAAGACAATTTCTTTCGCTCATTCCTTTCTTTACATTTTGGAAATGACTGATTTAACTAAAGATTTGAATGACTCTCTGACTCGTGTCGTTACTTCAACAACCTCATCATGATTCAGTGACTCCTGCATACCAGCGGCGTAGTTAGTGATGCAAGATATTCCTGCTACTCGAAGTCCCGCATGACGGGCGACAATAACTTCTGGCACAGTCGACATCCCCACTGCATCGCCACCTAAAGTACGTACCATTCTGACTTCTGCTGGTGTTTCATACGTTGGACCTGTCAGCCCCATGTATACTCCTTTTTTAATAGCAATGTCTTGTTCCTGTGCCGCTTCTTCAATTAAAGTTTGATACGCTTTATCGTAAGCTTGACTCATGTCAGTAAACCGAGGCCCTTGTGCATTATCATTAGGACCTAGTAAAGGATTGGCTCCAGTTAAGTTAATATGATCAGTAATAATCATAAGATCTCCTGGTGTAAAGGACTCATTGACGCCACCTGCTGCATTAGTCACAACAAGAGAGGTCACACCCATTGCTTTCATTACGCGTACAGGGAAAGTGACTTCTTTCAAAGAATACCCTTCATAAAAGTGGAAACGCCCTTGCATGGCTAAGACTTTTTTTCCACCTAAGCTTCCATAAACCAGTTGGCCCGCGTGACCTTCAACAGTAGAGACCGGGAATTCTGGAATATCTTCATATGGAATAGCTACAGCGTCTGTGGCTTCGTTTGCTAATTCTCCTAAGCCAGAACCTAAAATTAAACCAATCTCTGGCTGATCCATCCCATTATTTTTTAAATAATCTGCTGCTTTACTAATGGCCTCATTATATGATTGTGTCAATTCTCTCTTCTCCTTTTTTACTTCAATTTATCTAAGAAACTTTTTCCAAATCCAGTGCTCTCAACATTAAAGTTCTCCGCAATTGTTGCACTGATATCCGCGAACATTCCTTGTGGGAGAGCCTGCATTTCTTTTAACTTATGAGAATACACCAGTAGCGGAACATATTCTCTTGTATGATCGGTTCCATGATGAGTCGGATCGTTTCCATGGTCAGCTGTTAAAATCAATAAATCATTTTCTTCTAGTGCCTCGTAAATTTCAGGCAAACGTGCATCGAACTCTTCTAAAGCTTTTTTATAGCCTTCCACATCACGTCTATGACCATATAAAGCATCAAAGTCAACCAAGTTAGTGAAACTCAGTCCATTGAATTCTTTTTTCATGACTTCTAACAGCTTGTCCACTCCATCCATGTTGGATTGAGTACGAACCGTATCTGTAATGCCTTTACTATTAAAGATATCATCTATTTTCCCTACAGCGACGACATCTTTTCCGCCTTCTTTCAAATAATCTAAAACTGTTTTTCCAAAAGGACTTAAAGCATAGTCATGTCGATTACTTGTACGCGTAAAATTACCAGGTTCTCCTACATATGGACGAGCTATGATTCGACCAATCATATAAGGGTCTTCTTTAGTGATTTCTCTTACGTATTCACAAATCTCATACAGTTCTTCAAGAGGAATAATGTCTTCGTGTGCCGCAATTTGTAAAACGGGATCAGCTGATGTATAAACAATCAAGTCGCCAGTTTCCATTTGATGGGCACCATATTCATCTATGATGGCTGTTCCGGATGCTGGTTTGTTCCCAACAATTTTTCGTCCAGTGTGTTCTTCAATTTGTTGAATAAGCTCATCTGGAAACCCGTCTGGAAATACTCTAAAAGGCGTGTCGACATGTAGTCCCATAATTTCCCAATGCCCAGTCATGGTGTCTTTTCCTACTGATTTTTCTTCTAATTTAGTATAGTAGCCCTTACTTTGATCAACAGGATCTATTCCTTCCAAGGGAGCTATATTTCCTAATCCTAAAGCCTGCATATGTGGAAGCGTCAATCCTGCTTCTTCAGCGATATGGCCTAGTGTGTTTGAACCTTCGTCTCCAAATTCTTTGGCATCGGGTGCTTCTCCAATCCCTACTGAATCTAGTACTACGAGATGTATTCTATCAAATGTCATAAAATTTCCTCCTACTGTATTGTCATGCTTTCAGAATAATTCAGAGAACGCTTAATTGCAAGAATAGTCTCTGAATGAAGTGACTGGCACTCTGTCTAGGCTCTCGGATGATAAAGAGAGTACACATCCTTGAGACGGTGCTTCGTGATATGGGTATAGATTTGAGTCGTCGAGACATTTGAATGACCCAATAACTCTTGAACGACGCGTAAATCCGCCCCGTTTTCAAGTAGATGTGTTGCAAAAGAATGCCTTAAGGTATGAGGGGTAATTGTGTCACTTAATCCAGCTTCTCTAGCAATCTGTTTAATTTTTTTCCAAATTCCCTGTCTGGATAACGGCTTTCCTCTGGTATTTAAAAAGATAGCAGAGCTTTCTTTTGACGCTTTTTTAAGAAGTTCAGGTCTGGCAGTCGTTAAATAATAATCCAGCCACTTCGTTCCTATTTCTCCAATAGGAATAAGACGCTCTTTATTCCCTTTGCCTACTACTTGAATTAACTGCATAGAGAGATGGACATCATCTACTGTTAAATCAATTAATTCAGTAATTCTTAACCCTGTGGCGTATAACACTTCTAAGATGGTTCGATCTCTCACTCCCAGTACTTTTGAGGTATCTGGTGTTTGAATTAACTGATCGATTTGGTCCATGGAAACAATCTTAGGCAAAATCTCAGCTTTTTTGGGTGTTTTAACGTAAAGCATAGGATCTTCACTTGTATAATTTTCTTGCTTTAAAAACTGGTGAAATTTTCTAATACTTGAAAACATGCGGATAATAGTGTTATCAGCCTTATTGGCTTCTTTTTCTGCACTAAAATAATTTAGAAGAAGATAACGATCAATCTTCTTCCAATCATCAATATTATTCTTTTTTAGAAAGGTCAGGTAGTGTTCTATATCTCTTTTGTAACTTTCGACTGTGTTTTCGGCTAGTCCTTTTTCAACTTTTAAAAAGACAATGTAATCTTCAATCGGTGTTCTATCTAACATCCACATTTCCTCACTTTAATTAGCTGAACAGTTTCTGCAAATACCATGAAAGGTCAGTCTATGATCTTTGACCGTAAATTGATATTCCTTTTCAATTTCAATTTCAATTTCCAGCAACATATCATTTTTCACTTCTTCAATCTTCCCACATTTCAAGCATAGTAAATGATGATGCTGGTGTTTTTCATCATTCAGATTTAAATCATACCTGGCTATGCCATCCTGAAAAGTCAGTTTATTTATTATTTCTAAATCTGTCAAAATTTCTAATGTCCGATAGACAGTCGCTAACCCGATTCCCGTATTTTTAGATTTTACTAGCATGTAAATTTCTTCTGCACTTAAGTGATCCTTTTCTTTTTCTAAAAGAACTTCTACAGTCAACTCTCTCTGCGGAGTTAATTTTAAGCCAGCTTCGTGCAATTTCTTTTTGATGAGTTTAAATGAAGAGTCTAAATTATTCATACCGAACTCCCTTAAATTTGATGAGTAGATGAGTCTATATATTATTTATATGAGCAGAAATATACGTTCATTGTAATAATTATAAAATAATCTACTCAAAGACACAACCATATTTCTACTCGTCATCAGGGAATCTGACCAATTTAGTTCCTTGCTCATCCTGTTCAACTAAGCCTCTTTTCATCAACCTTCCAACAGCCCGTTTAAATTGACCTTTACTGATGCCAAATTGTGTTTTTATGAGATCGGGGTCCGTTTTATTATGAAAAGGAATGACATGGTTTTCGGCTCGTTTCAATACTTCTAAAAGCATCATCGCATCTTCTTCCATCACTTCATGAGCTCTTGGTTTTAAAGAGGTATATAAGACGCCATCTTCTCTTAGTCCAATGATACGGCCTTCTACTTTTTGACCCAACTTAGGCTCTTCTTCCCGTTCACTTGGATGAATAAAGAGAATATACTTATCTTCTGTTATGGCATACGTTCCACTTTTCTTAAGGGAGAAAGTAATACCTGACACATCATTATTATGCATGTCTTTTGTACCTAATTGATAGTCTTCCAGGAATTGCTCTTCATCTGCCAAGTGTCCCCATATACGGTCTTTTTCATCAACGGATATCGTAACGTACAATTGATTCCCTTCTTTGGGCCATAAACGTTTTTCAGTAGGCAATTCATCCATTGAAACCACGACGTCTTTATCTTCCCACCCAACATCAACGAATACTCCAAGATTGTGGCTTGTTTTTACAACTGTTCCCCAACCATAGGTGCCTTGCTTAATTTCAGGAATGGATGTACTAAAGACATGTTGATCTTGTTTGTTCATATAAGCAAACCCTGTCAAAGTATCCCCAATGGACACCTCTTCATCTGAAAGTACTTTGTAAGTGATGCCATTTTTTTGAACAAATACTTGTTTGTCATTCTTATCTGTTACCATTGCCGTTATTTCTGTTGCTAAATCTTTATTCATTCGTTTTCTCCTTTCATAAAAAAAGATGAGATAATGCAGGATTAGTTTCGAAGGCGTTTGAAAGAAACCCTGATATACTCGAATCCTAATTCTCATTATCTCATCTCATGTTTATCTATCTTTTAGTGTTAAAGTTCATTAAATTGCTGTTGTTGCACCACGGTAAATGATTCCACGTCTAGCATCTACAGTAATTAATTCATCTTGCTCAATTAATTCAGTTGCATTTTCAGCAGATACAATAACTGGAATACCCATTGCAATACCGATAACAGCAGCGTGAGAAGTTAATCCACCTTGCTCAACAACGATAGCTGCAGATTTTTCAATCGCAGGCAAGTAATCTTTGTCTGTGTTCTTCACAACTAAGATTCCACCTTCGACAGCATTTTCTAATGCTTCTTCAGCAGATCCAGCTACTACAGCTTTTCCAATAACAGACTCAGACCCTACTCCTTGCCCGCTAGTCAACTTTGATCCAATTAATTGAATCTTCATGACATTAGTTGTTCCTCTTTCTCCTACAGGAACACCGGCTGTAATAAGGATTAAATCACCTTCTTTAGCGTATCCTTGTTCAACAGTTGTTTGTGTAGCTAAGTTGAACATGTCATCAGTAGATGTCGGTTTTTCAGAAACAGTTGGTTGTACGCCCCACTGTAAAGCTAATCCTCTAGCCGTTTCTTCAGAGAAAGTAACAGCTAAAATGTCTGCTTTAGGTCTGAATTTAGAGATCATACGAGCTGTATGTCCTGACTCAGTAGCCGCAACGATTGTGTTAATGTTTAAGTTTTTAGCTGTATGTCCAACGGCTTGTCCGATTGCTTCAGTCATGTCGTTTTGGTCATAAGCTTTCAATGAAAAAGCATCTTGGTTAACTAATGAAGCTTCTGTACGAATAGCAATGTTATACATTGTTTGTACTGCTTCAACAGGATAGTCTCCAGCCGCTGTTTCTCCAGATAACATGATAGCATCTGAACCGTCAAAAATAGCATTGGCTACGTCTGATGCTTCAGCTCTTGTTGGACGAGGGTTAACTTGCATAGAATCCAACATTTGAGTGGCAGTAATAACTGGTTTTCCAGCATTATTACATAAACGAATCATACGTTTTTGAACAATTGGAACATCTTCCGTTGGGATTTCAACTCCAAGGTCACCACGTGCAACCATGATACCGTCAGAAATAGCAATGATTTCTTCTAAGTTATCGACACCTTCTTGGTTTTCGATTTTCGGTATAATTTGTACATGCATTTTATTTTGTGATTCTAACATTTCAGTAATTTCTAAAACATCTGAAGGACGTCTAACAAAAGATGCTGCAATGTAATCCACATTATTATCTAAACCAAACTGAATGTCAGATCTGTCTTTATCAGTTAAGCCCGGTAAGTTAACAGCAACACCAGGTACATTTACACCTTTTTTATTTTTCAATACTCCGGTATTAAGAGCAACTGTGACAATGTCATTATTTTCATGATCAAGGTCTGTCACTTCTAAGTTGATTAATCCGTCATCTAATAAGATGTTTGATCCAGGTGTCACGTCATTGATTAAATCACTGTAAGTAACTGAGAAACGTTCTTTTGTTCCTTCAACTTCAGTCATTGATACTCTAACGGTATCTCCTTTAGTGATGGTAATCGCACCATCCACCATCGTGTGTGTTCTAATTTCAGGTCCTTTAGTATCCAACATGATACCAACCATTTTACCTGTTTGTTTAGAAGCTTCACGTATATTATTGATACGGTTTAGGTGTTCTTCGTGATCACCATGTGAAAAGTTTAAACGTGCAACGTTCATTCCAGCATTAATCAGCTTAACTAGCGTTTCTACTGTTTCACTTGCTGGACCAATGGTACAAACTATTTTTGTTTTCTTCATTTTATTACTCTCCCATTACAATTTTTTAATATGATGATTTAAAGGTAGTCTTTCTGTTTAGCTAAAAGCTAACAGATTAATTAGAAATCTCTTCGTTTAATGTATACAAGTCGAGATTTGGAGTGTGTTTCATATTATCTAACGTGTCTATAATATCATGCGCAATGATTTCTTCTTTCACAATCCCTAGACAGAGACCGCCTTTGCCTTGTTTTAATAAGTCAACTGCCTTAGCTCCAAATTGCGAAGCAAGAACTCTATCTCGTGCAGTAGGTGAGCCTCCACGTTGTACATGACCGAGTGTTGACACGCGTACATGAAAGTTATCAATAGCGTCTAGTTTTTCTGCAAATTCGTGTCCATTCATCACACCTTCTGCTAAAACTATGATTGTATGCTTTTTACCCTTTTCACGGCCTTCACGAATGTTCTCAGCTACTTGAGTGATATCAAACCCTTTTTCAGGAATGATAATTTGCTCTGCTCCACTCGCTACGCCTGTCCATAAGGCAATATCTCCAGCGTCTCTTCCCATTACTTCAATAACAAACGTTCGAACATGGGATGTAGCTGTATCTCTTATTCTATCAAGCGCTTCTAGGACGGTGTTAATAGCCGTATCGAAGCCGATTGTATAATCCGTTCCAGGAATATCATTATCAATAGTACCCGGTAAACCGACACATGGGAAGCCATGCTTCGTTAGAGCGTAAGCTCCTCTATAAGAACCATCTCCACCAATAACTACAAGTCCTTCAATTCCGAACCGCTTCATTTGTTCGATTGCCTTTAATTGCCCTTCTTCAGTCGCAAACTGAGGATAACGAGCCGAATATAAAAAGGTTCCACCTCTTTGAATCATATCCCCTACATCTCTGCGAGATAATTTTCTAATATCTCCAGCGACTAATCCGGCAAATCCATAGTTAATACCATAAACTTCCATACCTTCGTGTAGTGATTTTCTTACAACCGCACGAATAGCAGCATTCATTCCGGGAGCGTCTCCTCCACTTGTTAGAACACCAATTCTTTTCATCTAAAATCCACCTTCTAATGCATTTATTCTAAAATTTCTTTACACATAGCGTAAAGATATGTAAAACACCTAAAGATAAATGACTGACACTCTAGATATTTTACTTTAAATCATCATTTAAATTTTCACCCATTTCTTATCTTATCACTTTTCACTTGAATTGTCTCATAAAATCGAATGAAATCCCATTTTAATGATTATTGTAGAATGACATTTGGCTTTTCCAATAGTTCATTTAACGTTTGAATGCATGATTGATTAGGCGACACATTGTAATGTTGTTTTAATTTTTCTTTTCTCTTTGATGTTTGGTCGTAAACGATGACAGGGGTCGCTCCTTTGTTTTTCTGCAACACAGTTAACACCTGTTCAAACAGATCTTTTTGTTCTGCTAGGTTGTTAAATCTGAGAAATAACCTTTCACTCTTTTTACTATCCGCTTCTTCAGACCATTTTATTTGTGAAATATCCTGTATTTTGGAGGTGAGAATGTTTAACTGCCCCTTCTTCCACTCTGATTTTCCTTCAAGTACGATTACAGCATCTTTTTGGATGAGTCTTCCATATTTTCTATAATCAGCGGGGAATAGAATACAGGTCGCTTCTCCGGTTGAATCCGAAATGTCTACGAAAGCCATCGGTTCTCCACGTTTTGTTTGAATCCTTTTTATGGCATTAACTAACACAATATGTGTTTTATATTGCCCTTCCACTGCCTCAAGAAGGAATGTTCCTTTGAGTTTTTCTTTCTCCCTTTGAAATTGTTCAGTAGGATGGCCAGAAAAATAAAAACCTGTTGCTTCCATCTCTTGATCGAGCTTTTCTTCTAAACTTAACTCATCTTTTCTATCATACCTTGGAGCTAAAGACTCAAACAGTTCGATATTCCCTTTACTCATTGTAACACTATCAATCATCGGTTCAAGCGAATGAATTAAAGTGTTTCTATTCTCAGCTAACTGATCAAAGCAGCCAGCATGTATAAGAGGTAAAATAGTTTGTTCTTTGCGCCAACGCTCATCGATTCGATTAATGAAAGTGAGTAAATCTTTATACGGTCCGTTTCTTTTTCTTTCATATAAAATGCTTTGTATAAAATCTTTTCGTAATCCCTTGACTACATTCAATCCAAAGTTAATTTCTTGATTTCTAACTGTAAAGTCCGCTTCACTTCTATTGATGTCCGGAGGTAAAACCTTTATCTGACGATTTCGAACTTCGAGCATATAGGTTTTTAACTTTTCTTTGTTATTTGCTGTAGCTTTCATAAGAGAAACATAAAAAGCAGCAGGGTAGTGAGCCTTGAAATATGCTAATTGGAAAGCCAGTTTTGAGTAAGATACCGCATGAGAACGATTAAAGCCATAATTAGCAAACCTCTCTATATGATTGTAAATGTCAGTCGCTGTTTCTCTAGTGTAGCCACGCTCCTTGGCCCCTGCAACAAACTGTTTGCGCCCGGCATCTATTTCTTCTTTAATCTTTTTCGATATCGCTCGACGTAAAATGTCGGCTTCTGCTAAAGAATACCCTGCAATCTTAGAAGCCACTTTCATCACTTGCTCTTGGTATATCATGACTCCATTGGTTACTTCTGTTATTTCTTTCAAATCAGGATGGAGATATTGAATCGGTTCCTTCCCTTTTTTTCTAGCAATGAACCGATCAATCTGTTCCATTGGGCCCGGACGATAAAGAGCATTAACAGCCACTATATCCTCAAATGAAGAAGCCCCTAATTTTCTTAATACATTCTGTATGCCACTCGATTCAAACTGAAAGATACCATTTGTATCTCCTTCCTCAAATAGCTTTAACGTTTCTTGGTCACTTAAAGAAATCGAGTCTAGCTTTTCTTTAATGGTTCCCGTCATTTCTGGCGTATTTGAAATACAGTCAGCTAGTATAGTTAAATTCTTTAATCCTAAAAAATCCATCTTTAATAGTCCAACAGTCTCAATATCGTTCATTGTAAATTGAGTGAGGGGAAGATTACTGCTTCCCTCTTGAAGCGCCGTTGAATATATCAGTGGGTCCTTAGATATAACCACACCCGCCGCATGAGTAGAAACATGCCTTGGAAGACCTTCTAAATTATAAGCGATTTTAAATAAAGTTTTATTGAATTCACTTTCTTCAATCAGCTCTTTCAGTGCTTTAGATTCTTTATAGGCTTTTTTTAAAGTCATACCTAATTGATTCGGAATAGCATTAGACCACTTCTTTAATGCCTGACTGTCTAGTCCTAAGACTCTTCCCGTATCTCTTATCGCCATTTTTGCCGCAAAAGTCCCAAAGGTAGCTATTTGAGCGACATGCTCTTTGCCATATTTATTGAGAACGTAATTTAATATCAAATCTCGCTTATTATCAGGAAAATCTAAATCGATATCTGGTAAAGAATACCGCTCCTCATTTAAGAATCGATCAAATAGTAAATCATATTCTATCGGATCAACATCAGTAATATTTAATACATATGAAACCAACGAACCAGCGGCTGAACCTCGACCTGAGCCTGTTACAATATTCTGTTTATGAGCAAATCGCATTAAATCCCATACAATTAAAAAATAATCTGCAAAACCCATCTTATTAATTATAGAGAGTTCTTTCTCCAGACGTTGAATATAATCTTCTGTGTAGTGAGGAACTTTCTCCTTCAGTTGTTTCTTAGAAAGATGAATTAAATAGTCTTCAGACGGTATGTTTTTAGGAGTAGTGTAATTTGGAAGGACTGTCTTCCAGTTAAACTCTATATTTATTTGGTCCGCAATGAGTATAGTATTTTCTATCGCCTCAGATAACTGATCAGTCTGATAAGTTTGAAGAAGTGCTTTTTTTCCCCTTAAGTAAAATTTGTTCTTACTGCTATCCAACTCTTCAAAAGTAACTGTTTCTTGTTCTTTGATTGCATGTAATACTTTCAAGGACCGAGATTCATCTTGACTTAATGAATAAACAGGTTCATTTGCTACTAGGGGTAAGCCATACAATTTTGAGAGTTCTGACATGTAAGCTAACATTTCCTCCGAAGAGTCCGATGCATCCACTCCCAAATAAACCAATTCATAGTCTTGACTTAAGACTTGTAAAAAAGCATCCCAAGCTTCCTCATTACTATCCATTCTATTTTCTGAAGAGATAATCGTTACCATATCTTTTGTTGAATTGGCTAGTTCATGCACCATAAACTTTTTAGAGTGAAGCATAATATCCGTAGATATGTCTAAAAGCTGCTGGTACCCTTTATTGTTTTTAGCAAGTAGTATAAGAGTCATGTTTTCTTCTGTGGACTCGTTAAGAAAAACATCCAGTGTTAAACCAATGATAGGCTTCATTCCCTGTTTTTTTGCCTCTTTATAAAATTCTACTGCTCCATGCATGACATTTTTATCTGTCAAAGCTATTGCTGGATACCCGTAGTCTTTTGATTTTTTAACTAAAGAAGGTATTGTAACTGTACTATTCAATAACGTATAGGAACTCATGACTTGTAAAGGTACAAAATCCATTTCACTCACCTCGACTCACTTTATAGACTTCTATTATACCATTTAATATGTATACTTAAAAACTCTCGATAAGGTGCTTTGGAAAGGGTATTCCCACACTTTATCGAGAGCTTTATTTTATCTAATACCTAATGCAATACGAGCATATCTACTCATGCGTGACGTATCCCACGCTGGATACCACACTAACTTCACATCTGTTTCAGACACTTCGGGCACTGATTTCATAGCGTTAAGAATATCTTCAGTAATGACATCGGCTAGAGGACACCCCATAGTCGTCAATGTTATTTTCATTTCGCAATATCCGCCACTAAAAACGTTCACTTCATAAACCAGTCCTAAATTGACAATATCAATACCTAATTCCGGGTCAATGACTGTTTCCATTGCCTGCATAATTCTATTTTTTATATCTTCAATTTCTTCTTCTGTCCATACAATTGTTTCTTCGCTCATAAAAAAATCCCTCCCTTACTCCTATTCATTTTAACACACAATTGCTCAATATTTAATTAATTATCTATTTAATTCGTGTCTATTTTGTTTCAGTTTTAATATGCGAAACTAAATATACTTTTACCGTCAGCTTTGATATACTTAGAAAAGGAGATTAAGGATGGGGGACATGATTGATGAAAAGAAAACTAATAGCAATAGATTTAGATGGAACTACACTAAATAATGAATCGAAAATAACCGACGAAACTTATGCGGTCTTGACGGATTTAAGAAAACAAGGACATATTGTTTCTATTGTAACAGGAAGACCTTATAGAAATAGCTATTATTATCACAAGGAATTGAACTTGGATACACCCATTGTAAACTTTAACGGTGCTTGGTGCCATAACCCCCTTGATAGGGATTGGTCTCATGCTTATCATAAATCGTTGAGTAAAGATTTAGCGTTATCCATGCTGTCTTTAAAAACAGATCCTGAGATTCAGTTAATTGCGGCAGAATCTAGAGAGCATATTTATATCGAAGGTGATTTTGTACCTTATCCAGATTTCTTTCCTGAAGGAATTGAAATAAGTAAAAAATTGTCTGATGAGTTTTTAACTGAGGATCCCACATCTGTTGGAATATTTACAGCGACGCAAGAAGCACAGCCCTATATAGAACAGAAGATAATTGATTTATATCACGACACTGTAGAGGTTAGAATGTGGGGAGGCACCACCCCTTGTCTCGAAGTCGTAGCTGCTGGTGTTCAGAAAGCTATGGGAGTAGAAAGAATTGCTGATTATTATGGCATTGAAAGAAAAGATATTCTTGCATTTGGGGATCAAGAAAATGATTATGAAATGATTCAATATGCCGGGCATGGAGTTGTCATGTCCAATGGGATTGATCGTCTTAAAGCAATTGCGGATGATATTACCACTAAAACCAATCATGAGAATGGTTTAGCGGAATATCTCCAGAGTTATTTTTCTTAAGGCATACAAAAACGACCAGTTTCTATAGCTGGTCGTTTTTCGCTTTATTTTTTATTCAATACGCCATCTTCCATAACATAAACACTATCACAATATTTAGTTAAACGTTCATCGTGAGTCACCATGATGGTAGCCTTCTTCTTGTTCTTAGTCTCATCAGCTAAAATTTCGACTACTTCAAAAGCTCTTTCAGAGTCTAGACTAGCCGTCGGTTCGTCGGCTAGAATAACAGAGGGGTTATGATAAAGAGCCCGCGCAATAGCGGCACGCTGTTTTTCTCCACCCGATAAATCTCCAGGGTACTTATCCTTTAGTTCTTCAATTTTCAAATCTCCTAATAAAGATTTCACATAATCATCATCTTGCTTGCTTCTTTCAATTTTATTAACCAGTTTTAACTGATCTTTTACAGTGAGGAAAGGAATTAAGTTTGAGGCTTGTAGAATGAACCCAATTTCTTTAAATCGCATTTCCGCTCTTTCTTTTTCCTCTAATTCACTAAATTTCTGATCGTTTATGAGAACTTTCCCTTCTGAAGGAGTCTGTAATCCACCAATTATTGTCAAAAGTGTACTTTTACCCGAACCACTAGGACCAATAATAGCTGCAAATTCCCCTTCTTCTACAGAAAAATTGGTTTTCTGTAGAGCTGTTACTTCTCTATTACCTTCACCAAACGTTTTAGATACTTCTTTTAATTCAATCAAAGTCATGTTCAATAGTCCCCCCCTAATCAATTGCCTCTAATGGATCAATTTTTACTACAGCTCTTACAGAAAAGAACGCACCTATTACAGCAAATAATATGAGTAACAATGTAATTCCTGCTAAAAATAAAATATTATCCTGATACGGAACTCCTGGTGGTAATAAGAAGCCAGTAGCTACAGTGAATGCTAAGCCTATTCCTACTCCAAAGGCTGTTAAAATGAAAGTTTGTCCAACAACCGATTTAGAAATATACTTAGAAGAAATGCCTTGTGCTTTCATAACCCCGAACATAGATGATTTTTGGATAGTTAAAACGTATATAAATATCCCAATTATCATGGCGGCTATTAATACTAAAAAACCAATCATTAAACCAAAGGTTAATAATTGCGCTCTATAACCTGGTAGTTCTAATATGAATTCATCTATCGAATATTTCTCTAAATCATCATTATTAATTTCGACAGAACCTGTATTTTCTCCATCATCTCTCACAACAATAGCACTGATAATATTATCTTCTCTTTCTCCAAACCCACTGGCACGTATCGTTTGATAGGTTTCATGATTAGAGTAAAGGACAGGAGCTACATTGAATTTTGAATCTTCAGTGAAGCCGGTTATAGTGACAGTAGAGTCTACACCGGCAACATCAATTTCATCACCGATTTCAAACTCTTCTTCCTCTTTTAGACTAATATCTGCAATGACTTCATTCGAATCTGAAAAAGCATCCCCTTCAATGACTTTGGGCATAATAAATTCTTCTTCATCAATTCCAAAGAAAGTGACATTGACCTTTTGATCTTCATCATTTTCCCCTTCAAGAGAAACACGATTGGAAGTCAATCCAAGAATAGCTGTTTCATTCGATTCAACATCATCTTGGTACTCCTTAGGAAACATAGACATATTGATATTCAAATTAGATTCGTCAGATAGGATGATACCGTCTGCTTCCCATTTATCTATACTTGTCCTGTTTTCCTCTGCTAGGCCATAGGCTAAACCAGTTAAGAAAAGAAAGGACTAAAGTAAGCGATGAATAGCTGAGCACCTACAAATATAAAATGGACACCTCTATACTGAGAGATGTCCGAAGAG
>NZ_BAAACW010000045.1:0-14040 GCF_039521845.1 Alkalibacterium iburiense | reverse complement strand
CAAAACAGAAATGGCCTGCGTTCGACAAAGCACTTAAGAATCCCACTGCTTTAGCTGTGGGAGTGTCAAACAGTTCGTATATTATGGGGCGTATGGCTGCCGCTGCAAAAGAAGGCGGAGCCGTTGGTATTCGTGCCAATTCCAAAGAAGACATTATCGAAATTAAAAAAACAGTCGATTTACCCGTAATCGGAATTGTAAAAAGAGACTATGCAGACTCAGAAGTTTTCATCACTGCTACGATGAAAGAGGTTGATGAATTAGCTGAATCAGGGTGTGAGATGATAGCTTTGGATGCGACAGTCAGACCGAGACCAAATGGAGAAACGTTAAAAGACTTTGTCCATGCGATTAGAGAAAAGTATCCGACTCTTTTATTAATGGCTGATACAGCGACGATTGAAGAAGCGAAAGAAGCTGAAGAATTAGGTTTTGATTGTGTGTCGACAACCCTAATGGGCTACACGGAACAATCAAAAGGGGATGACATTGCGGACGACGACTTTGCTCGTTTGAAGACCATTGTTGAACAAGCCAGTATCCCCGTTATTGCGGAAGGAAATGTCAGCACTCCAGAAAAAGCGAAACGATGCTTAGAATTGGGTGTTCATGCAGTGGTTGTGGGAAGTGCGATTACCCGCCCTCAATTAATCACTCAAACATTCGCAAGCAAAATGAAAGAAGCTCAATAAACGAGAAAAGCGTGATTCCTCAATTGGAGGAGTCACGCTTTTTAATCATTTAACACTAATTCGACTGTCTGACGACGATTTTCAAGCAATGTTTTATTTTCTAATAGTTTATAACAAATAATATCTAGTACAAAGTGGGTGACCAATTGACTATTGATGAATTTTTCATCTCTTATGATAGAATTTTTTGAAGCAAATAAAATCACATCAGCTAAGTCTGTTAAAGGCGTATGGTTGTTGGTTGTGACAGCATAAATAGGAATGCCTTTTTCTTTAGCCAATTGACACGTATCCAAGACCGCTTTTGTTTGCCCAGTATGGGACAACACAATGAGCATATCCGTTTGATTTAATAGGGATGTCCGCATTAAAGACATGTGAGGATCCGTTAATGCATCCGCATAAATGCCCATACGGGTTAAGCGGTATTTCAGTTCCATCGCACTCAAACCTGAATTTCCTATCCCGCAAATCATGACTTGTCTCGCATCTTGTATCGCTTGAACAAAGGTAGCTAACTGTTTGGAGTCAATTAGCTCATGAGAGGAATCAATGATTTGCTTATAATACTGAGTCAGTTTACTTACTGTATCCGATTCGGCTTCTTCCACAGACTCCTCTCTAGTGACCATCGCTTTAAATTCTCCGAAGCTGGAATAACCTAGTTTCGTCATTAAACGAGACACCGTTGCATTGGAAGTATTTGTTTTTTTCGATATGGTAGTAATGGTATAGTCTTTAATTTCTGATTGGTGTTCAAGTAAAAAAGAAGCAATGGTTTTTTCTTTTTCAGTTAATAAGGCATCATTCTGAACAATGCGATTGGATAAACGTAACTCCTGCATACATATCTCTCCTGAATAGTGACATCGTGATAGTTATTTAGTTAAATTATAGCATAGAAAGGCATAAGTTATTAGACGGTGAAAAATAAAGAAAAACTTTAGCATTTGGAATAAGCAGCATCATCTTGACAAGGAACTAAGGTTATTTATAATCCATATCCATCTGTAAAATAGTTATCAAAGTTTGAAAAGTAGTTGCTTAAAAGAGAATCGGGATCCTCAGCCAGGTGTTGGGCAATGGTGAGCATATTTTCGATAACTTCAGGGGTATCTTTTCCAATGAGGACATATGCAGTTGCAAAATCACTAGTTGGCACTGTTAAAGCAGCTGCATTTGCCATATTGGCTACTCGTATTAGACCTTTATTGCCTTTGCGTTGATAATCTTTGGCTTTTTTTCCCATATGACCTAGAACGGAATCTCCAAGTCCCTCAAAATCAATAGGGCCTTCTTTAGTTAGTATAATATTACCTTTATTATTAGTGGCTTTTACAAAAGAAATCAAAGCTTCTCTTGAGTCATATATATCTACACTTTTATTTTGAATTTGCCTTACTGGTAAAGTATGTGTCTTTTCATCTTCCACAAAAGTGATAATAGAACAGTTTGAAATTTTATCTTTCTTAAATGGTAGAGTCTTTCGAATGATTTGAGTGAGCTCTTTTAAGGAGCGAGTTATAAAGCCAATTGAAGGAGTAAATGTGTGACCATCCGTAGATAGCTTTTCAAATTGCCCCGTATGATACTGGCAAAGAGAGGGAGAGATAAAGCTAAATAGATTGAGCGCCATTGCTGGAGCTAAAACAGACCCGCCGCCATCTGTCCCAATTCCTACTTCATTTATTCCAAGTAATACATTGATTGCTGTTCCACTGGATGATCCAGTCATGGGACGACCACTAATAGGATTCACTAAATTTGTGTCTATGGCCCGACCACCGATACTACTTACATCAAGAGTGTGAAGGGCATAGTGGCCAGTTTCTTCTAAGTCTTTAAGAAAATCTACTGGAATTTCCGGTCGATTTTTAACACCGATGTACGAAAAAGGCTCTTTTTTTATCTTATCAATGGCCTCCGGAAAAACTCTATAAACTGATGAATAAGGATTTTTAAGAGCTATAAAAGACTGTTTTGCTTTAGCACGAATGAATTCTGGACTCATTTTTATCGATTCCTTTCAATTATTAAATTAATTTTAAAATAAAGCTTGAAAAAATAAAATAAGAGTATTAGACTGTACGTAAGAAAGCGGTTTTATTTTTAGCTAATTTACATATTTATGTAAATTATAATAGAAAGGGTGAGTACACTACTAATCATAGCTGTTTTAAGTGTTGAGTCAATTTACAATAATTTGTAAATTGAAATGAAGGATAATAAAGAGGAGAGATTGAAATGGTTAAAATTATTGTTGGAGGACAGATTGATAAAGCCGATATTGCAAAAATGATTGAAGAAATCGGCGGGGATCAGGTCGAGGTAGAAATTAAAAGTGACTTAGCTGCTGCAAATGCCATTAAACAAGGGAAAGCAGATTATTATATCGGCGCTTGTAATACAGGTGGTGGCGGAGCCTTAGCTATGGCCATTGCGATACTTGGCCGTCAAAACACAGCTTCTGTCTCTGCACCAGGAAACATCAAGTCAGATGAAGAAATTATTAAAGAAGTACAGTCTGGCAAAAAAGCATTCGGTTTTACAGCACAACACAAAGATTCCATAGTGCCCGTATTAGTCAAAGAAATATTGAATCAGGAAAAATAATAAATAAAAGGAGTTAATTTAAATGGATATAGTCCAATTAATAGTTATTGGGGCATTGGGTGCCATGGCAGCCATGCTTACTAACAAAGGTATTGCCGTATTTAATGATGGGTTAAGACCCATCATGCCAGAGTATCACCATGATGGGACCATTAGTAAGCAAGAGTTAGCAGCTACCAGTTTTGCCATCAGTTTCGGTTTAGTTGTTGGTTTTGGTATTCCTATTTCTATTGGTGCAAGCATTCTGCTAATTCACAGTGTGTTGTTAATGACAGATATTATCGGTACTTGGACACCAAGCACGCGAATAGGTTTGATTATTGCTGGTGTACTCGGTGCCTTATGGGGAGTTGGCTTAACACTTGGTCTGCAATTTATAGTTGATATATTCGAGCTGCTTCCTGTTAACTTTTTAGATGACTTGGGTATGATCGGAAATCCAATTGTTGTAGCTTTCTCTGTGTTCCCTGCTGTAGCTGTAGCTTATCAACATGGCTTTAAACGTGGTGCTATAACAGGTGGCTTGAGTGTCTTGGTCTTATTCTTAGTTAGAGAGTTTGGTACCTTTACACTACCAGGGGGCGCTTCCCTTACATTAAGCGCTGAAGGTATGACACTCTTAGTCGGTATGGCATTCATGGTTTTCTTCGCTATAAAAGTTAAAGGCGATGAAACGACAGACAATCAGGACTTAGTCAGTATTTTTTCTGAAAGAGTCAAAATGATTAAGAAAAATACTATATTACTATCGCTTACAGGTGGCCTAGTTGCCGCTGCAACCAGCTTAACCTTAATTGCGGGTGACCCTATTTCCTTAAGTTTAATGGAAGGCGGACAGTTCGGCGAAGCAGCTTTAGCAGCCTTTGCGAGAGGGATCGGCTTTATTCCCCTAGTATTCTCAACAGCAATTGTTACAGGTGTATATAGTCCTGCTGGTGCAACCTTTGTCTTTACGGTAGGTATTTTGCTTCAAGGTAATCCCATAGTAGCTTTCCTTCTAGGTGCGCTAGTAATGTTCCTGGAAATCACTTTGCTAAGAGGAGCAGCAACTGGCTTAGATAAATTCCCTGGTGTAAGAGAGATGGGCGATCATATTCGTACAGCGATGTCCAGAGTACTGGAAGTTGCCCTACTGGTTGGAGGAGCCTTAGCAAGTGAACAAATCGCTCCAGGAATTGGATTCTTCTGGGTCATCGGTGTTTACCTGCTTAATAAAACGGCTAAGAAACCATTGGTTGATATGGCCGTTGGACCTGTTGCAGCTATTGCACTAGGTATCATCGTAAATATTTTATATGTCTTAAGCTTATGGACTCCTGCAGGTTAAATAAACTATTGAGGCTTGGAAGTTCTTTCCGAGCCTCTAACTCATACAATTAGGAAAGAAGGAGTCAGTATATGTTAGTCGATGGCATCACTTATGCACACGAGCACACCACAATCGACCTGTCTTCACTCAAAAAAACAGAAGACACTAATTTAAATACGTTTGAAGAAACTATTGAAGAATTCAAAAACCTTTATGACAAAGGAGTCCGAAATATAATAGACGTTACCGTCAGAGGCATGAAAAGAAACCCTTCTTACGTTAAAAAAGTAGCAGAAGCGACGGGGATAAACATCGTCCAATCTACTGGCTGGTATCAGGATAAATTTTTGCCCGACTATATCGAAAGCAAATCAGTGGATGAGTTAGCAGACGTGATGGTTGAAGATATTACAGTGGGTTTAGATGATTCTGGTGTCAAAGCCCAGTTAATTGGAGAAATTGGAACAAGTAAAAATGAAATGACTGAAAAAGAAAAGAAAGTGTTTGAAGCAGCTGTCATAGCTCATAAGAAAACAGGCGTACCGATAACGACTCATGCCACACTCGGCACCTATGGAAGAGAACAAGTGGCATTTTTTAAGTCACATGGCGTTGATTTGAAAAAAGTAGTCATTGGACATGTGGACTTAACAGGTGACGCAGAGTATGTTCTGTCTTTATTGCGAGAAGGGGTTTATGTAGAGTTTGATACAGTAGGTAAGGAAAACTATATGCCCGATAAGACCAGAGTCGAGATGCTTAAGCGTATCGAATCAGAAGGGTATGTAGAAAAAGTTTTCTTATCGATGGATATCACACGTCGCTCACATCTAAAAGCTTTCAATGGGATGGGCTACGACTATTTGCTCGATATTTTTGTTCCTATGATGAAAGAGAATGGGGTATCTGAAACATTTATCCAAAACATGTTAGTAAATAATCCAAAACGATTTTTTAAATAGAAGAGGGATAGTATGAAAACTTGGCCACTTACGAGCATTAGTTTAGAAGAGGCTACTCAAAAACAATTTAAACTAGTAGACAGCATAACTAAGTATTTCAATGGCAGTGATATATTAACAAGAGGAGATCTAGGTGTTGTACCTGGTTTAAATAGGCCAAGAACAACGCAGAAAGTAGAGCATGTGCTGGCTGATTTCTTTGGAGCAGAAGACGCATTATTGGTCCGAGGAGCCGGCACCACTGCGTTAAGATACGCGATCTATAGTGCTATTAAACCGAATCATACGCTACTCGTCCATGATGCACCTATCTATCCGACCACCCAAGTCACATTGAATATGTTTAATATTAAAGTCATAAAAGCAGATTTTAATAATGTGAAGAATCTGAATTCAGTTTTAGAGGAAAACAAAGTGGATGGTGCTCTGGTTCAGTTAACGCGTCAACAGCCGTCTGATTCATATGATGCCAAAGAAGTTATACAAATATTAAATAAGGCTCTACCTAACTTACCTGTTATCACAGACGATAATTATGCAGTAATGAAAATTCCTGAAATTGGTGTAGAAATGGGAAGTAGCCTTTCCACTTTTTCTTTATTCAAATTGCTCGGTCCTGAAGGAATAGGCTGTCTAGTTGGTTCCACCAAGTACATTGACTCGCTTAGAGAAGACAGCTATTCAGGGGGACTACAAGTGCAAGGTCATGAGGCAATTGATGTGCTAAGAGGCTTAGCTTATGCACCTGTCGCTTTAGCTATTTCAGCTCAAACTAGTCAGGAAGTCTGTGACCGATTGAATGCTGGTGAAGTGGATGGAGTGAAAGAAGCCTTTATAGCCAACGCTCAATCTAAAGTTATATTAATTGAATTTAATGAAAATATTGCAAAACATGTTTTAACAAAAGCAGAAAAATTGGGAGCAGCACCTCATCCCGTTGGAGCAGAATCAAAATATGAATTAACCCCGATGTTTTACCGTGTTTCCAATACCTTTATGCAATATGACTCGACCCTGCCTGACCGCATGATTCGGGTGAATCCGATGCGATCAGGTCCTGAAACAGTCTTGAGAATTCTTAAGGAAGCTCTCGAACAAGTAAAATCAAATAGTAGGAATGAAAAATATAGTGAATGATTTTTATAAAAAGAAAGGCATTGCGATTGAGAAAATTGCTTCAGAACTGTATCTGCTGAAGGAAAATGATCGTATGCCAATTATGACAGAACTACAAGCTAAGTATCACTTATCTAGAGGGACGGTTCAGAACGCATTGACTTTTTTAAAAAATGAAAAAGCCATTGCTACAAGAAGCAGAGGGCATTTAGGAACGTTTATTATGAGTATTGACCACAAAAAGTTACAGCGATTTGCCAATGCTGAGCAAATGGTCGGTACGATGCCTCTGCCGTATTCAAAATTATATGAGGGACTGGCTACTGGCTTGTATTTAATGCTTAAAGAAGAAGACATTAAATTAAATCTTGCTTATATTCGAGGATCAAAAGAAAGAATAGAGGCCACTGAAAAAGGGACTTATGATTTTGCCGTTGTTTCACGCTTTGCAGCTGAACAGGAAATCCAGAACGGTCGGAATATCTCGATTGTTTTATCCTTTGACCACTCTACTTATTTAACCAAGCATATTTTAATATTTGCAGAAGACGATAAAAACCACATTGAAGAGGGGATGAAGATTGGGATAGATAAAGATTCTCTTGATCACTTCTTAATGACTAAGGAATTAGTAAAAAATAAAAATGTAGAACTGGTTGATTATCCGGCCAATCAATTGATTTATGCGATTCGCAAGAAAGAAATCGATGCAGGTATTTGGAACTATGATGAAGTTGTTGAAAAAGGATGGACGGACTTACATTATGTGGACATACCAAAGAAAAAGTTCCACCAGGACACAAGTGAAGCAGTATTAGTTTGTTCTAACAACAATTCTTTAGTCCAGTCTTTATGCAAAAATCATCTTTCGGTTGAGCGCATGCATACCATTCAAGAGAAAGTGAAAACCGGAGAAATGACACCACGATTTTAAAAAGGGGAAATAATCATGATAGAAGAAAAATTAGATATTTTAAAAGAGAGTAAAGTGATAAGCGAAGAAGCTTTTCATTATTCACATAAGGTTTTAAATCGATTAATGCAAAAAGGAGTTATACAGGACACAGATGAGGTAGATGCCTTAATCACTCACTTGGCAATGGCAACTACTCGTCAAGGATCTGATGAAGTAGTCGATTCGGTCGATGAGTCCGTACTAAAAGAAATTAAGGAAAGCGACTATTATGATGAAGCAGTAAATATATGGAATGAGTTAAAAGAGATCGCTCCAACTGATTTTGCTACTAATGAAGACGGCTATTTCCACCTTCACTTAGTAACTTTATTGCAAACTGACTAGATAGGAGACGATACAATGTTTTTGGAGATGGTAAAGAAAAGGAACCCTGAATTAATTGATTATTCTGTTTTTCTTCATCAAAATGGCTCGATACTACCAGATACCTATGTATTGGATTTGGATAGGATAAAAGAAAATGCAAGTAAATTAACCAGTAAAGCGGATGAAATGGGTATTGAACTCTTTTTTATGCTAAAACAAATTGGACGTAATCCATTAGTTGCAAAAGAATTAATCAAGTCAGGTATGAAGTCACCTGTCGTTGTAGATTATAAAGAAGCAAAAGTTATGATGGATAATAATATTCCTTTGGGAAATGTAGGGCACTTAGTACAAATACCAGATCACTTTTTGAAGAAAGTCATGAGTTATGGAGCAACTTATATCACTGTTTATTCAATAGAAAAGTTAAGAAAAATAAATGAAGTGGCTCTGGATTTAGGAATTAAGCAAAACATTTTGCTCAGGGTGATTGGGAAAGAGGATGCTATTTATCCAGGCCAATATGGAGGCTTTTTAATTGAGGAATTAAACGATTATATAGATGAATTTAAAAAACTTAGTGGGTGCAACTTAATCGGCGTGACCTCTTTTCCATGTATTCTATATGACAAAGAAAAAAAGGACTTTGAATTAACTCCTAATGCCAGTACTTTAAATAAAGCAAAAGAACTTCTAGAAAAAAATGGCTTAAGTATATTAGAACTAAATGTTCCCTCAGCTAATACCGTACGGACGTTACCATTAATTAAAGAAATAGGTGGGACACAAGGGGAGCCTGGTCATGCCTTAACCGGAACCTCTCCCATGCATGCAGAGTTTGAACTGGAGGAAAAGCCAGCTTACGTTTATGTGAGTGAAGTGTCCCATAACGGTCCTGATAGTGCCTTTATTTATGGGGGAGGCTATTATCCTAGAGGGCATTTAGAAAATGTATTAATTGATACGGGTGATTCTATTATGGAGAGTAAAGTAAAAGACTTTCCGAGTGATAACATAGATTACCATTTAGAAATAGAAAACAAGCAGGTAGTAGGGGCAACAGCAATTATGGCTTTCAGAACACAAGTATTTGTCACGCGTTCTCATGTAGCAGTAGTCGAAGGGTTAAGTAAAGGAGAGCCAAAGTTACTAGGCGTTTATGATAGTCAAGGAAACAAAGTAGAAGGGATGACATATGGGTAGATTTATAGTAATAGTCCTCGATAGCTTTGCTGTAGGAGCTATGGAGGATGTACCAGAAGTAAGGAAACAGGATATTGGAAGTAACACAGCACTGCATATCATCCAAAACTATCCTAGTATAAATATTCCTCACTTACTGAAACTGGGCTTAATGAATGCAGTCGGAGAAGAGTGGGGAAGGTTTACTTTTTCAGAAACAGCTAACTGGGGGACATCAGACTTATCTCACCAGGGCGCGGACTCTTTTTTAGGCCATCAAGAAATTATGGGAACCATCCCTCCAATTCCCTATAATGCTCCTTTTAGTGAGTCCATTGATCAGGTGAAGAGCCATTTAGAAGATAATGGCTATACTGTTGAGAAAGTTGGAGCCGAAGATGAACCAAATATTTTGGTGGTTAATGATTGTGTGACAGTCGGAGATAATTTAGAAACGGATTTAGGTCAGGTTTACAATGTCTCTGGTGCTTTGGATTTCATATCATTTGAAGATTTAACAACCATAGGGAAGACAGTGCGCGAGGTTGTCAAAGTGTCGCGTGTCATAACTTTTGGCGGTAAAGGCATGGACTTAACGAACCTGCTTAAGGCAAGAAAAGTAATTGATGGGACCTATGCTGGAGTGGATGCTCCAGAATCTGGTGTCTATGATGAGGGGTATCAAGTTATTCATTTAGGTTATGGGATTAATCCCAATGTACAAGTCCCGACTATTTTAGACTCTAATGGAATTGATGTCGCCCTCGTAGGAAAAGTCGCTGATATTGTACAAACGGAATCGGATAGACTATATCCTGGAGTGGACTCTCAAACTTTGTTTGACCGATTGCTTGAACAAGTAGATGAAATAGAACATGGTTTCCTATGTCTAAATATTCAAGAGACTGACTTAGCGGGCCATGGGGAGGATGTCGAACGATATGCTGATCGTTTAGAAGTCAGTGATAAAAATATCGGACTACTGATTGAGAAGCTGACTAAAGAAGACATACTTATTATTATGGCCGATCATGGAAATGATCCTACTATTGGCCACAGTCAGCATACTCGCGAACGAGTTCCTTTGTTAATTTACTCTGAAGGAATTGAAAATAATCATATAGGTAATAGAAAAACCTTATCAGATATTGCAGCTACAGTAAGTGACTACTTTGATGTAAAAAAACCAGCAAATGGAGAAAGCTTCTTAAATTTGATACAGTAATCAAAATCTGCACTAATATAGGTGCAGACTTTTCTGTGTCAACACATCTAAAGACTATTAATCGTAAGCAACTTTTTGAAAAGAATTATAGAAATTAATTCTTTAAGTTAAGAAAACATCGCTTAGTAATATCGGTTCTAATTATTAATATCTGATTTTTGTGCTATGATATATATAATCATGGTTAGGAGGATTTTATGAAAAAACGATTTTTATCAGTGTTTATTCTTTTAGCCTTATTTCTAACAGCTTGTCTTCCGGCAGAAGTTGTAGTGGACAGCACTCTAGATCCAGATGGGTATTATTCGTCTGAAGAGGAGGTTGCTCTTTACTTGGACACATATGGTGAATTGCCTTATAACTATGTAACCAAAGAGGAAGCACGGGAACTTGGATGGGTAGCGAGTGAAGGGAACTTATGGGAAGTGACGGACGAATACTTAATAGGTGGAGACCGATTTGGGAACCGCGAAGGGCTGTTACCTGAAGAATCAGGCCGACAGTATTTTGAAGCAGATGTAAATTATGAAGGGGGTTATCGGGGGGCTGAACGACTCGTATATTCAAACGATGGCTTGATTTATTATACCGATGATCACTATGACAGTTTTACGCTACTGTACGGGGAGGACTAGCATGCGAATTATACAGTTAGACGGGCGAGACATGACTGACAAAGACTCTATCCATCAGTATCTACAGGAAAAACTAGGGATAGTTGAATATTATGGGCATAATCTGGATGCCTTGTATGATATCTTATCGACCTGGGATGAAGAGATAACAATCCAGTTGAGTCACTCAGAAGACGTGCTTTCGCATTTGGACAGGTATGGAGAAACCCTGCTCAACACGTTACAAGAAGCATCACTGGAAAATGATTCACTGACTATTGAAATTAAGTAGTTTAAGCGATAGGGAAGACTCTATCGCTTTTTTTTGACCGATTAAGAAAAAGAATGTGCTACAATAGATAAGAGTAAAACGATAGAAGAGGATGAATACATTGGAAAGTGAAGCTAAACTAAAGAAGACAAGCCATTTTAGAGAAAAACTGCAAGTCTTTGGGGATTTCTTGAGTGGCATGGTTTTACCTAATATAGGGGCTTTTATAGCCTGGGGATTGTTAACCGCATTAGTCATTCCTTCAGGGTGGTTGCCTAATGAACAATTAGCGACGATTATCGATCCGGCTATTAAATATTTACTCCCTTTATTGTTAGCGCATACGGGTGGGAAGATGGTCGCAGGAGAACGTGGAGCGGTAATCGGGGCCATTGGAGCTATTGGCTTAATTGTCGGGTCGGATATTCCCATGTTTCTTGGCGCTATGATTATGGGACCTTTAGGAGGCTGGGTGATAAAGTGGTTTGATGAACGAATGGAAAATAAAATACCAGAAGGATTCGAACTGGTTATTCAAAATTTTTCACTAGGTATATTAGGCTTTATATTGATTGTGTTGTCTTATTATCTTATTGGTCCAGTTATTGTTTTAATTAACAATTTAATGACCATGGGGATTACAGCACTCGTATCAACGGGTCTGCTACCGCTCTTAGCCGTAATCAATGAACCGGCTAAAGTGTTGTTTTTAAATAATGTTATCGACCAAGGGATATACTTTCCTCTAGGGATGCAAGAGACCTTAGATGTAGGAAAGTCTCTTTACTTTACGGTAGCCTCGAATCCGGGACCAGGTTTAGGTTTGCTATTAGCTTTTACATTCTTTGGAGATAAAGTGTCGCGTAAAACAGCACCGGGAGCCATTATTATTCACTTTTTTGGAGGGATTCATGAGCTGTATTTCCCTTATGTCTACACCAAACCGTTAACGATTATAGGGATGATAGCGGGAGGCATGACTGGAATATTTACGTTTAGTTTATTAGATGCTGGACTTGTGGCTGGCCCCTTACCGGGGTCAATTTTCTCGTTCTTAGCCCTTACACCAAGAGGCGGTTTCTTAGGTATTCTCTTGGGTATTACGGCATCTGCTCTGGTTTCCTTTTTAGTGACAGCTCTCCTTTTAAAAGCAGGAAATAAGAAAATATAAAATAGAGGCAAGAAAAGAACGCGTCCTTCTTTTCTTGCTATTTTTATTTGAATTAAAATTTTCTCATAAAAATGCTTTACAAACTAATTCTTTATCTATACAATGTAGTTGAAATCGCTTCAAGCATTTTTACCTCAAAAGTAAGTCTCTTCTTTATTGCTATCCTAGCAATGATCACCGCATTTTCCAAACCATCCTTTCGTCTACCATCTTATATTTTCCTTAATGCATCGCTTCTTTCCTCAATCAAAAATATAATACCTTCGACATGATAGTCATCGATGATGGATCCCGATCGGCAAAAAAATACTGCTTAAACTGATTTAACCTTTTTAAGTTTTTAGATTATATATGCAGATAGAATATAAATAAGAATAAGATTGTTTCAAATGGGATTAGTGAAGGGAGGAGTCTAAATGGGAAACAAACTAATCATTATTGGCGCAAAAGGTCATGGAAAAGTATGCGGTGAAATTGCACTTAAAATGAAACAATGGGATGACATTGTTTATTTAAGTGATGATGCGACTGTTACATCTTGTTTAGGATTTGAAGTCGTTGGGCAAACTGATGATGCGCCAAGATAATTAGACGAAAAGGGTTTAAATTGAAAGTAAATAAAAAGGTAGATGTATCAAAATTAAAAATGGCTTTGCTTTTGTCTATCCCAATTATTTTAGGTGTAGCTCTCAATGATATTAATGCGATTGTAGATAGAATATTTGTAACTGAGGATATAGCTGGAGGCATTTCAGCATTGAATTATGCTCAGAGACTCATTGGCTTTGTTCAAGGAATAGTAGTCATATCCATCGCTACAGCTGCTTATCCCTTAATGACTAGAATGATAAACGAAAAAAACATATTACGATTGAAAGAGACTATTTTAGATTCAATGCTCGGAGTGTGTATGTTAGTAGTGCCCTGTACCATTGGAATCATGGTGTTAGTCAGGCCAATTGTCGACCTTTTGTTCGGCAGGGGAGCATTTAATCAAGATGCGATTCAAATGACTTCTTCTGTCCTCTTTTTCTATTCAATCGGAATGATAGGGATGGGGATGAGAGAAATATTATCGAGACCATTTTATGCTTTTAAAGATGCCCGCACGACAGCTATTAATGCTGGGATAGGTGTGATTATGAATATAATGCTTAACGTTGTATTGTTCCCCCTGTTTGGGATACGTGGTTTGGCCTTAGGGACGAGTCTATCGACAACTGTAGCAGCCATGCTTATGTTCATTATCCTTAGAAAAAAATAGGACCCTTTGGTTTGCTCTATTTTTCTACCTCATTACTTAAAATATGTGCAGCATCATCAGTAATGGGTATCATAGCTAGAGAGAGCTATCAGTATTTATCAGCTCATATTAACTCTACAATGGGATTATTAATGGCTGTATTTATCGGGTGTACAACCTACTTGTCTATGCTTTATTTAATGAAATTGAAAGAACTACATGTTCTGATATTGGAAATTAAAAACAAAGTGAGATTAGTCGTAACCCAAACGCATGATTAAGTTTATATTGTAAGCGATGAATAGCTGAGCACCTACAAATAAAAATCGGACACCTCTATAATGAGAAATGTCCGAAGAG
>NZ_BAAACW010000044.1:0-2859 GCF_039521845.1 Alkalibacterium iburiense | reverse complement strand
AAAGAGTGAAGATAGCGGTTTTTAGATACACATTCAGAGAGTTTTTGAGACTTTTGACACCCGAACCATACTATAAAAAAAAGAAGCCTCGAAAGGCTCCTTTTAACTCATTTATTTTTTCACGTATTGTCTGATATGCTCTTTGACACCTGTTAAATAAACAGTGCCTTCTTTCATATCTTCGCTTTCAATTTCAATATCTGCACCGTCTTTAGGTAAGGATTGTTGGAGCATCTCTTCATATTCAGAGATGGATAGCTCTCTTCTTTCATTTAATAAGCTCTCATGCTTGTCTTTGCTTAGGTAATTTTTATAGTCCGCTTTTAACGTTCCGCTAAAGAATTCTCCAACAGCACCAGAACCGTAACTGAATAATCCGATTCTTGATCCTGCTTCTAGTTCTGGACCTTGTTCAAGTAAGGAAAGCAAGCTCAAGTAAAGAGAACCTGTGTAGATATTACCTACTTGTTTGTTGTAATAAATACTGCTTTGGTAATATTCCATGAGTCGGTCTCTTTCTGACTCTTCTTCATTTTCTGTCATAGCTAAAATAGCTTTTTTACCCATTTTTGTGTAAGGCACGTGGAAAGTCATCGCTTCAAAGTCTTTCAACGTACGGCCTGTTTTTTCCTGGTAGTTGACCCACACATCGTTTAAGAAGTCCAAGTAAGCTTGGTTGGAAAACTTCCCATCTACAAAAGCATAGTCTGAGTAAAGGGGTCTCCAGAAATCAGAAATATCCTTAGTTAAAGCCGCACTGTCGTTGTCTAATGATAAGAGACGCGGATTACTCGATAGGACCATTGCAACAGCTCCAGCTCCTTGAGTTGGTTCTCCACCTGTTTTTACACCGTATTTTGCAATATCTGTCCCTAATACAAGAACTTTACTTTCTGGGTTTAAAGCAATATGACCCATAGCCATCTTAATTCCTGCTGTCGCTCCGTAACAGGCTTGTTTCAATTCAACACTGCGCGCCTCTTTGTTGATGCCTGTTAATTGATGAACCCATACGGCTCCTGATTTAGAGTGATCCACACCTGATTCTGAACCGAATAAAACGAAGTCAATTTTCTCTTTGTCGTCTTCGTCCAAAATAGACAATGCCGCATTCGCAGCCAAGCTTACAGAGTCTTGGTGTAAAGGAGCGATTGCCATTCTTTCTTGACCAATTCCAATCGTATACTTGGCAGGCTCTACGTCTCTAGCCTCTGCTAATTTTTCCATGTCTACATATACATTAGGGGAATAAAACCCTATTTTATCAATTCCAATATCCAATCGTTTGTCCTCCTACTTATTTCTCTCTTTTTTTGTCTCTTCCAGTATACCGAAGCATGTTTAAAAAATGCTTAAGAATCTCTTTAAATTTCTTATGGCTTATTCTTTTTTTGATAGTTTTCTAATAGTTCAAGGACCTGGTCATCTTCTATTTGCGGGAAATGCCTATAGTACGCTCCTACTGCCCCTAAAAAAGCTCTCGGCACCTCTACAGCAACGACTTCATCGGCCAGCTGTTTCAGTTCCTCATAAGTGTCTTTAGGAATGACAGGAACAGCTACTATCACTTTTTTAGCTTCAAGAGAATAAGCTGATTGGATAGCTGCTTTCATCGTCATCCCCGTGGCTATTCCGTCATCTACAATAACGACTGTCTTATTTTTTATGGGTATTTTTTCCAAATAGGCTGAATACTGCTGGCGTCTACTTTCCATTTTACGGCGAATCGCGTTTACTTCATTTTCAAGCCATTCATTATTTAATCCCGTAACTTCTGTCGTATTTAAAATGGGTTCTCCTTCTTCTGATACAGCACCGATGGCGTATTCGGAATGAGAAGGATGACCAATCTTTTTAGACATCGCCACATCGAAAGGAACATGAAACCTGTCTACTATAATGAGTCCAAGTGGAATACCTCCCCTTGGCAAGGCTAATACAACTGTGTTTAAGGTCGTCTCCAACTCTATCACATCTGCCAATTGTTCCCCTGCATCTGATCGATCAAAAAATTTCAAGAGTAATCCTCCTCTCAAAAAAGACGATAAGCCCTACTTCTCTTCATAAATAGTATAGCATGAAGAAAAAAAGGAGCCTAAAATGAGCTCTTTTCATAAGTATTCAGACTATAAGGTATTCTCGTTTAATTATTTTCCTAATTGTTCTATAATAAGACCAGAAGAGACTTATACATTTATTGAGGAGGAAAAAATTATGGGATTTATTAAAGGTGTACTAGTTGGAGCGGCTTTAGGTTTATTGTTTGCCCCTAAAAGCGGAAAAGAAACACGTGAGGACATCGCTAAAAAATACGATGATTCCAAACGAACAGCAGGGGAATATGCAGATAAAGCTAAAGTTAAATCAGGAGAAATGACTCAGACTGCCGGTGAAGCAACTGAAAATATCAAGATTACTTTATCTAAAACAGCTCAAGATTTAAAAGAACAATTACATCACGCTTCTGACGAAATCAGAAAAGAAGCGAGAGAGTTAAAAGATGAAGTTCGTTCGACTGCGAAAGAAGCAGCGGATGAAGTCAGTGATGAAGTAAATAAAGCTTCAGATGATATGAGTGACAGCGACGATACAGCTGAGCCCGTGGATCCGCAAGACCCAACCAATCCAAGAGATCCAATTGATACCACTCATCCAGTTTCATAAGAGTGAAAAGAGGGACTGGGAAATAACTAGTCCAAAATAAATAAATCGCAATGAAATCAGTCATCTTTCTGACGATTTCATTGCGATTTTTATTTGAATGACTCGATGCCTGAAAAGCTTCCGCTTTTCTTCTGGCTTCGAGGGCTAATTTGGTTAGATTCATGCTCATAAGCATGATGCCTATATCATTATGTA
>NZ_BAAACW010000043.1:0-5179 GCF_039521845.1 Alkalibacterium iburiense | reverse complement strand
AAACTTAATCAAAACGCAAATTAATTTGGTAAAATAGCCTCTAAAATCAGAGGTATGAATTATTCAGGTATTGGCATAACTTCTTTTTTAAATCAAATTAGATATTTTGAAAAAGCAATCTTACATACTTGAAAGGAGGTGATTCACAATGACGAAAAAAATATTTAATTCCTTATTGTTACTGTTTTTAGGTTTTTCGATTTTTGCACAAACTTCTATTTCAGTTCACGCATATGAGGAAAATTACAGCAACATATCTTATGAAGAGTCTATAACAGATACTAACCCTATTATGGATAAAAATGGGTTTAATAATCCGATTATTCCTTTTTCTCCACCTAGTCAAGGAGGAGATGGTGGGGGGTATAGCAATGAATGGCATTATTACGGTGATTCTAGAAATGCTAATAGTACAGCTAATTGGCTATATGGACAACTAATTGGGTGGGGTCTAAGCTTTATTCCAAATTTAAAATATTTCTCTTCCTCTTTGGTAACCACTGTTCTTGCTCACGCACTATCTAATAGAAGTGTCGTTTATTACAAGGTTTCTACTTATATTACAAACACTTCAGATAGGGGGCGTCAAATACGCTCTACAATATTAGTATACAGCGATATGGCAAGAACTAATTTAATTGGTCAGAATACTCGACTGGCTTTTGAATACTAAAGATAATACATAATCTCAAAAGAACTGACAAATCATTTTCAGTTCTTTTGATTTTGTTTTATACTCAGTTTATTGAATATTCTATTATGTAACATAAACTTATTATACTAGGAGTGGTTTTGTTGAAATTCCAAGAGTTAAGAACTGTTGATAAACAAAAAAGATACAGGTATATTGTAATGCTTCCTTCACTCTTTCTTCTCATTACATTATTATCATATGAGGCACATTATGCCCTTTTTACTTCAATCCTTTCTCTTACTATGATTATTGACTTGTTTTTCGTAGGTATATTAAATAACAAAAAAAATTATAACTATACCTATTTTCTTATGGATTCACTTACATTAATTCTAATTACCCTATTATCTATCCTAATCATTTCGCCTATGGTTATTTCACTTTTGTCAAGGCTAACATCGCTTACGATTTTTGAAGCCCATTCTTATTGGACTTATGTAGTTAGTTCTCCATTGCTCGTATACTTATTATGGTATTTAGTCATTAAGGCTCAAAAAAAGACTTACCGAGTAGATGTCAATTGGAAATGGAAAGCATCTACGATAAAGAATTTAAACTTTAATGAAAATGACTTTGAATAAAATATTCATTCCCCATAATAAAGAAAGGAAACAGTTCCCCGATGGCAAACTGTTTCCTTTTTATTTTAATCTAAGAGATTTCCTTTTATGTTACGGATACGGGCTTCTTTGAATAAAGAAAAATACTTGGCCCGCTGTATTTTTAATTGGACTTGATTGACTGGATGTTTCTCTATGGCAATAGAGTCCAGCTTTTGGGCTTGTTCCCAAGCTTTTTTCTGCTTGTTCATTAATGCCACTAGCTGTTCATCATAGCTCTTTTTTAGTTTCCCCTTTTTTCTAAATACTGCCACAGTTCCACCTACATTTCTCTTCTGCCTTCGACTGCTTTCAGCAAGGTGACCTCGTCTGCATACTCAATATCGCTACCCACAGATAAGCCATGAGCCAACCGCGTGACTTTAATACCGGCCGGTTTAATCAGTCTGGATAAATACATGGCCGTCGCTTCGCCTTCGGCTGTTGCGTTGGTCGCAATAATGACTTCTTCCACTTCGTCTTTTTGCAGGCGTTTGATTAAGACCGGGATATTAATATCCTCTGGACCTGTCCCTTCAATCGGTGACAATACTCCGTGCAACACATGATACTGACCTTTGAAATCCTGCATTTTTTCCATAGCAATCACATCTTTAGGGGATTCGACCACTAGAATAATGGATTGATCTCTATTTTTATCCTGGCATATATCGCAGGGATCATTTTGTGTCATATTTCCACAAATGGAACAGTACTGCAAATCTCTTTTCACACTGATAAGGGACTTGGCAAAGCGAGTCACATCATCTTCGTTCATATTCACTGTATAAAAAGCCAGACGAGCGGCGGTTTTTTCGCCGATCCCTGGCAATTTCATATAGCTTTCCATTAATTGTGCAATCGGTTCTGGATAGTGCATGACCGTTTCCTTTCTCTTATGAAGCAGCTGTACGCGCTCCATAGCCACTCATTTTTAATTTAAAATCCTGGTAAGCCCATACCTTTAGTATATTTACCCATTACTTTTTCTGTTTCTGTATCGATTTTTTCTAAAGCATCATTAACCGCTAATAAGACTAAATCTTCAATGATTTCGACATCTTCAGGGTCAACAATTTCTTCTTTAATAGACACACTTCTTAAAGTCTTGTCTCCAGTAAAAGTAACAGTGACTAAATCATCGTTAGCTGTTCCAGTAAATTCTCTTTCGTTTAACTCGTTCTGGTTCTTTTCCATTTCTTTTTGCATTTTCTGCATTTTTTTCATCATGCCTTGCATATTTCCCATTCCACCGCGCATAAATGAATCTTCCTTTCCATATTTAGTCTTTAACTTTTACAACTTCTTTTCCAAATAGTTGAAAAGCTTCACTTACAATTGTATCATCTTCTTCTGATTCAGGCTCATCCGATTCCTCGGATTCACTAGATGAAGGGACATTGGCTTTCATTTGATCAATAAAAGATTGTCTGACTTTTGGCCACTGCTCACTCGGAACAGTCACTAATTCAGCTCTGTGACCGACTATTTTTTCTAAATAATCGCCTACAGCATCCAGTAAGAATGTGTCACTTGACGCTCTTTCACACAGAATATCATAATCAAAGGTTACAACCAAGCCTTTTGGACTCGCTGCAACAGGTTTAGAGGTATTCATAATGGCCTTTTGGCTGGTTGATAAAGCATCTATCAAATCAGGCCAAATATCTTTTAATTTCAGCAAATCATCTTTGGTTGCTTCTTCCAATACTCTGTACACTTGTCTCGTATTCACTTTGAAGGCTGTTTGTTTTTTAGCCGTATTTCTTTTCGGTTGAGCTGCCCTTCCGTTAGAGCTTCCATTTGAAGGCACGCCTTTTTGCAAGTTTTCAATCAGGCTCTGCATCTGTCTCATCTTGTTTTTCAAGTCGTTCAGTTCTTGATGGTTTGCACTCTCTTTTTCTGGATGGGTTTCTGGCGAGGCTTGAACCGGTTGAGCTAATCGGACCGTCGCCACTTCCAGATACACTTCCGCGTGAGTGGACTGTTTCATTTCTTGCTGGGTTTCGTTCATGATACGAATCGTCGCGTACATCTTTTCCGGATTGGCTTTTTCAGCTAATGCGATAAAGGCATCATCGACTTTACTCATTTTCAAGACCGCTTCGTCTTTTGTTTTCTGGTAAATCAAGATATCACGACAAAATATAATGGTGTCTTCCACTAAGCGATTGGCATCTTTTCCTTCTTGCATCATCTGGTGCAGAAGGGCCAAACCGGTTTGGGTATCATTGTTTAGTGCAGCCGTAATGTAATCGATGAGCAGCTCTTGGGTGATGCTTCCGGTGATGCGCAAGGTATCTTCCAGCTTAATGGTGCCATCTGAGAAAGATAAAGCCTGATCGAGAATACTTAAAGCGTCACGCATTCCTCCCTCTGCTGCTTTTGCGATAGCAAGCAGAGCATCTTCTTCATAATCCACTTGTTTTTCCTTCAATATATATGTCATTCGGCGAATGATATCTTTAGGTGAAATCCGTCTAAAGTCAAAGCGCTGGGTACGTGAGATTATAGTTAAAGGAATTTTGTGCGGTTCTGTTGTGGCTAGGATAAAGACCACGTTCATCGGAGGTTCTTCTAATGTTTTCAGTAAGGCGTTAAATGCTCCCATAGACAACATATGCACCTCATCGATGATGTACACTTTATAGTCTGCTTCTGTCGGGGCATAATTCGCTCGCTCACGTATGTCTCGAATTTCTTCAACCCCGTTGTTACTGGCCGCATCAATTTCTATAACGTCCCCTAATCGTCCTTGTGTAATAGACTGGCACAGATCACAGTCGTTACAGGGTTCGCCGTCTGTACTGTTTTTGCAGTTCATCGCTTTGGCAAAAATTTTAGCCGCGCTGGTCTTTCCCGTTCCTCTCGGTCCTGAAAATAAATAAGCGTGACTGGTATTGCCTTGGCTGATGGCGTTTTTTAACGTTTGAGTGATTGCTTCTTGACCGGCTACATCTTCAAATCGCTGAGGTCGCCACACTCGGTATAATGCCTGATAGCTCATAATTTCCCTCTTCTCTCTTTCCGTACTCTTCTTAATTATAGGACAAAAGCTAAGAGATTGAAAAAGAATTTTAGCTTATTTAGCAAAAAAGTTGAATGTCTACTCGATGTGATGAGTGATTGTAATCTTTAGGTAGCTTTAGCGACGTTAGAGACCTAATTAAAAAAGCTAACGCCTCGAATAAACTCTTTAGCGGTGTTAACAAAATAAAAAGCGAAGTGAACACCTCTAAAAAAAGTGTTGCAGATGTTAGCACTCCATTCTGTCAAGCTAACACCGCTAAAGGAAGCTTATTTATTTTCATTCTTGTCACTCATCATATCTGGAATGATTGATAGAATTTCATTTTTCACGTTTCTAGAATCAATGAATGAAATAGTGTAAGGATTTTGGAATATCTTATTTTACAAAAAAAAAGACGTCCTTATGAAAGGAACATCTTTGAATATGAATAAGTGCTAATATAATGGTGCCTATGTAAGCACATGACACATGGAGGAACAGTACTTAGTGCTGCTTCCTTCCGGACCTGACACGGTTCATACGTCCACCATTGTCCTGTGGCCTCTCGGCAACTATTATACTATCACAGACTCTATCTCTTTTCCAGTCTATTTCCAATTTTTCTTATCCTTTTCTTAATTTTTGACCAAATTATGACCACCCAGCTTTTTAGCACTGAGTGGTCTGAGTGAAGAAAGTTAGAATTCAAGCGGATCATCGGCTGTATCGGGAGTTTAACAGCTGGAATCAATAAAAAGTGACACAAAGCCTGTTATGGCTTTATTTTTTTGTCAAATTTGATAAACTTATATTGTAGTACTATGTAGTAATATGTTATAATAGAGATACATTTAAAAGGAATGAGGATTAGCTATG
>NZ_BAAACW010000042.1:12874-23345 GCF_039521845.1 Alkalibacterium iburiense | reverse complement strand
CGTTTTTTAGAGTTATTGACTGATTCAGCACATAACAAGTTTCAACACATAATTTCTGCCCATAACGAGTGACTTGATGCCACGTTCGGCTAGATTATTGGACAGCACGAGACGGCCGTCCTTCAGAACGTTCATCATCCGCTCTTTCTGATTCAGCGCATAGTTGATCGCTGTGCCAAGTTTGCCATGCGCAGTTAGAGATTCACACCAGTCAAAAAAGGCTTCAAGCTTCGGCTTCACTAATTCCAGGCGCTGGTCATACCGTTCGCTAACAGATAAGTCCTTGAGGGACTTATCCAACGCAAACAACTCGTTACACAGCGTGACTCCCTTATGAGCGACACTCTTACTGGAATAGTTCTGTGGACGTGCGTCATAGAACTTCCGTCTGATATGCGCCAGACAGGCGATCATTGTCATCCCTGGAAGATTATTGTACCCGGAGAACCCGTCACTATGTAGAAATCCAGTGTACTTTTTTAAGAAATCTCTAGGGACAGATCCGCTGCGTGATGGACCAAGCTTGTAGATATGTATGGCACGTTCACTGTATTTGCCGGTACTGAATAACCACATATAGGACCTTTGGCGGTCTTTGTCATTCAGTACTTTGAAGGTCGTTTCGTCGGCGTGTAGAACCTTCTGGTTCAACAGTTCTTGTCGCATGACAGCCACCAGAGCTTCGAAATAATACTGGGACGTTTTAATGTGCCAGTTCGTAATGGTATGCCGAGGGATTGGATAGCCAAGCAGATTCCAATAAGCCTCTTGGCGATAGCCAGGGACTTTTTGCTCGAATTTTTGATACATGGTTTCTGCTATCAGTGACGCAGAAGCGGCTGTGTTATTTAACGGAAGTCTGGGAATTTCAGATTTTGCAAAAGGCGTGCGCGTTCCGCTTTTCTCACAGTTCGCGCAGGCATATGTTTTCTGGAAATGTCTGTGGTTTTCAACTCTCGCCGGGATAAATTTAACTTCCTGACGGATGAGTTGTGTGCTGATTTCTTTCATTCCTTCTTTACATGTTGGACACGTACAAGACTCAATTTCATGAATGTGGTCAACAGTAGGAAGAGAAGACAACTGCTTGTCTTTTAACCCTTTACGTTTTTTGCGACGGTTAACGGTTGTGACTATAACTTCTTCTTCGTCGCTTTGGTCACCAGTCTGCTCTGGTTCGCTAAAAAGGCGATTGTTGAAGAGGTTGCCTTGGTTGGAATCATCGTTCAACGTTTCCTTCTTTGGGCCGTACAATTTCTGAGTTAAAAATTCGATTTGTTCTTTCTGTAAGGAAAGCTCATCTTCTTTTTGAGCGATAAGGGTATTCAGTTGTTTGTTTGACTTCTAATAGCTGGTCCAACTTTTCAATAATTACTTCAAACTGTTTGTCGCTCTTAATAGACATGTCTGCTTCTCCTCACATAAATAGTACTTATATTTTACATTAATCAGGAAAAGAAAACGAGAGAGCCATTGATTTTTTTATCAATTTCTCTCTCGTTTTTTAGGCTATACTCCCTTTAACCGCAGGTTTTATAGAAACTTTTTGGTTAACAGATAGTCCTTCAAGCAGCCAACGCAGCTGTTGTGCACTTAACTGTTGAATCTCGTTCTGGTTACGCGGCCAATTCAATTTCCCATTCTCTAAACGCTTATATAAGAGAAGGAAGCCGTCGCCTTCCCAATAAAGAGCTTTGAACCGATCCTTCTTTCCACCACAGAATAGAAAGAGAGCGTCGTTATAAACATCCACATCATATTCTTCAGTGATCGTCGCAGCTAATCCGTCAATTTGACGGCGCATATCCGTTTTTCCACACACAATAAAAATATTCTCTACTTGAGTAAAGTCAACGAGTTTCATTTAATGACAACTCCGCGAGGAGAACTCACAAGGTCGAGGGTTTGATTCCCTCATAAACTAGTAGCTCTGCCTGACTATTTTTTAAATGTGCCACCATTTTCTGTGAATGAAACCTCGAAATGTGTTAGCGATCAGTTTTATCATCATGCAGGGTTACCGGTATGATAGACTGTTTATTCTTTTCCAAAATAAAACCTCCTGTGTACTTAAGATATCTCAAATTTAACAGGAGGCCGCTAAGGCTCACAGGTACCCAGCTATTCATAGCTTACAAACAAAATAAAAGGTATTGTTGGAGTAGTGACCAAAGAAGAGAAGTAGTGAAACAGTCGGACACTATTCAATATCTAATATATACTGAAACGGTATGCAGGCTACAAGCCACTGCATACCGTTTTTCTTTTTACGAGGGAAAAAATTAATTGTGTACACACCATATCTTTATTCATCCTTCGAATTAATTAAAACTATAAAAGCATAACTTAATTGACGTTTAATTACTCTCTATCTGCTGTTGCAACCAGTCATCTATGTAAGAAAACACTTCCTCGTTATTTAGTTCATTTACCAATTCATGCCGGGCATCTTTAAATAACTTAAGTTTTACATTTTCCAAATCTAATTGTACATATTGCTCATATAATGCTTGAACTGCTTCGCCATACTTACCAACAGGGTCCATATCACCAGAAATAATTAAGAGGGGTAAATCTTTTTCAATTTTTTCTAGTCGTTTTGTTTGATATAGCAATTTAAAAGCGTGGAAGAGTTCATAGTAAAAATTTATCGGAGAAACGAAACCAGACAATTCATCTTTCTTATATTGATCCACAATTTTAGCATCTCTTGTTAACCAACTAGATGTCGGTGTCTGATTTTGAAACTTCTTATTGAATGACCCAAAAGATAATTTATCAATCAATTTAGCTTCTTTTTTATTATCGAATACCATATTTTGGAAGGTAGCCAATATTCTTCCCATTTTTACGTCCAGTCCATTTTGTTTGGCTGAACCAGAAAGAATCATCCCATCTATTTTTTCAGAATTTTGAATGATATACTCCTGCCCGATAAATGAACCAAAACTATGAGCAAAAATAAATAAAGGCAGTTGAGGATATTTCTTTTTTATCAACTCAGAAATTAGTTGTTCATCTTTAACAATTTTTTGAAAACCATTCTCACCAATATACCCAAAAACTTCTTCTTCTGTTAAAGAATGCCCATGACCGCGATGATCATCCGCATAAACAATATAACCTTTCTTATTCAAAAAATATGCAAAAGTTTCATATCGTGCAGAATGTTCGGCCATTCCATGAATAATTTGAACGATTCCTTTTGGTTTTTCTACTTGATCCCATATACGTAAAAATATCTTTTGGCCATCATGGGAAGAAGTATATATAGTTGTATGTTCCATTTTCCTGCTCCTATCAAATTTAATTTTATTTAGTATAATACAAAACAAATTATAACAAATTATAATTCCTTAAACGTGTATTTTGTCAGTGGAGTTGTCAGGAGATTACTTATTCATTCCACATATTGGGTTAGATTCTACTCTAGAAGTCATAAAAACTGGTGATACAAAGAATCGTGTAAACTAATTCAAAATCGGAAAATTTAATATTCTTAACATCAAAGACTATGGAATCTTTTTAAAATCCATAGTCTTTTTATAAAGACTTACTACAGGAGAGTCAAAATGAGTAGATGAGTAAAATCTTTCTCTTGGCTAGATTATAAATAGTTATATGTTCTTGTTGAACTCCTACTATATTTTCACGAATTATCAAGTAAAGATTGGAAAACTAGTCAAGATTTAACTGGGAATAATATCGAACAGTTTTAAGTGCGTTATGCCAGCTTTTTAATTTTGTCATTCGTTCTATTTGGGTCATATTTGGTTGGAAAATTTCGCTCTCAGACACTAAAGCTTTTAATTCATTTAAATCTTTCCAATAATCAACAGCTAATCCAGCGAGATAGGCAGCACCTAAACCTGTTGTTTCTAGACGTTCAACACGACTTACCGTTTTATTAAGGATATCAGCTTGAAATTGGATAAGAAAATTATTTTGAGCAACCCCGCCATCAACATGTAAAACATCAAGCTCAATTTCTGTTTCTGATTCCATTAAATCAATAATATCATTGACCTGGTAAGCTAAAGATTCAAATGTAGCAAGAACAAGTTCTCTTTTTCCAGTATGTTCATCCATTCCTAGAACAGCTCCTCTGACATCAGGTTCCCAATAAGGAGCTCCCATTCCTCGAAAGGTTGGAACAACATAGATTGGAGATTTCTCGTTTGCTTCAAGAGCCAAGGTTTCAGAATCTTCAATGTTCTCAAATAATTCTAGGCCATCTTTCAGCCATTCAATTGCACTTCCAGAAATTAAAGCAGAGCCTTCCAGAGCATAGTTAATTTGACCGTCTATTGAATAAGCAATTGTTGTCAATAAACGATTATTTGATAATTTTGCTTTGGAGCCGATATTCATAACAATAAATGTACCTTGACCATAAGTGCTTTTAACTTGTCCAGATTGGAAAGCGAGTTGACCAAATAATGAAGCTTGCTGATTCCCAGCTACCCCACTAATTGGTATTTTTACTCCTTCAAAAAAACTTGAATCCGTTTCTCCATAATAAAAAGAACTTGGATAAACATTAGGGAGCATGGCTCTTGGGATATTAAAGAGTTCGAGTAAGTGACTATCCCATTCTAAACGGTGAATATTAAAAAGCATCGTTCTAGATGCATTGGTATGATCAGTAGCATGTAACTTCCCTTTAGTTAGTTTCCAGATAATCCAACTGTCAATTGTTCCAAAAAGTAAATTTCCTTTTTCAGCTTCTGCTTGCGATCCTTCATTGTGGTCTAGAATCCAGCGAATTTTGCTTGCTGAAAAATAAGGATCCATAACAAGTCCAGTATTTTTATGAATATATTCTTCGTTTGTTACAGATTTCAATTGATTAATAATATTCAAAGATTGGTTAGAATTCCAAACAATTGCATTGTAAATAGGTTCACCTGTTATTTTATCCCAGACAACGGTCGTTTCACGCTGGTTACTTATTCCAAGTGCTTTTATTTGAGAATAACTAATTCCTGATTTTTGGGTAACTTCTTCTATTACATTACAAACAGATTGCCAAATGACATTCGGGTCATGTTCTACCCAACCAGGATTTGGAATAATTTGTTGGAATTTTTGACTAGCTGTTCCTATGTAATTTCCTTTCCGGTCAATAATAAAAGCACGAGTCGTAGTTGTTCCTTGATCAATAGAAAGTATATATTCTGCCATCATTTATCACTCCATTTATTCTATAAAAATAATAAATTGTTAATCAATTTGTAATTGGTATTTTACAAGTTTGACAAGCATTGCATGGTACTTCTGACTGTTTGGTCCGCAATTCTCTAATACCCAATGATAAAGGCTTTCAGATAAACCATAGCTATAAAAATCAGTTGCTGTTTGGATTAATTGTTTTTCATCTCGCGAAAGAGTCTGATCTTTAAAGTAATCATTTGTCAACTCGTTAACTAGATTTTTAATCGAGTAAATAAAGTACTGTTTAAAAGAATCTAGTTTGATATTCAAAAAAATCTTTTTGTAATAAATTTTATTTGATTCGAGATAAGTTAATAGATGCCACAAAATATCCTCCCAATTTTCCCAAGTCTTAATCGGATAAATAGATTCACATAACTCCCAATAGAAAATCCAAGTAACTAAATCATATCTATCGTCAAAATAATCATAAAAAGTTTGGCGACGGAAACCAGCTTGCTTCATAATATCAGTGATTGAGATTTTCTCGATTGTTTTTTTAGTTGTTAATTCTTGAAAGGCTAAAGCAATAATTTTTTTCGTTTTAGTTTCTTGTTCCATCTATTTAGACTCCTTCACTAAAGAGTGGCAAGTAATTTATTATCTAAAGTATACGTTACAGAAAATATAAAGCCAAGCGGACAAAGTATAGGTTTTGTCTGTTGAACTGACAACGCTTACTTGTTAATATTTATTTAGCAGCAAAGAAAGCGCTTAAATTATACGAGGAGGAATGACAATGAGAAAAGCATTTATTAGTCCAAGTAAGTACGTTCAAGGTGAAGACGAATTATTAAACTTAGGATTCTATATTCAATCTTTAGGAGAATCAGCCCTTGTTATCGGAAATAAAGAAGATATTGATCGAGTACAAGATAAATTAGATAAGACGGCAGAGAAATTTAATGTTAAACTGTATCGCGCAGATTTTGGTGGAGAAGCTACACGAGATGAAGTCGAGCGCTTGAAAAAAATAGCAGAAGAAAACGAGACAGATGTCATAGTAGGTTTAGGTGGAGGAAAAGCGATAGATACTTCTAAAGTGGTTGCAAATGGGCACAATGTGATTGTTTGTCCTACGATTGCCGCTCAGGATGCACCAACGAGCCACTCCGCTGTACTGTATACAGCTGATCATCAATTTGATGACTATGCTTATTTTATTAAAAACCCAGATGTAGTTCTAATGGATACAACAGTTATTGCGCAAGCGCCAAGCCGATTTTTAGTTGCGGGAATGGGAGACACCCTAGCTACTTATTACGAAGCGAGAGCAACCCGCCGATCAAACTCTAATGTGAATGCTGGTTTACCAAATGGTTATCATACAGGGGCAACAGGGCCAGCCAAAGGAACCATTGCAGCCATGACATTAGCCGAAAAAAGTTTGGAAATCATTTTTGAAAAAGGTTATGATGCAAAGATTGCGGCTGATAATAATATTGTAACTCCAGCCTTGGAAGACATTGTGGAAGCGAACACTTTATTATCTGGTTTAGGTTTTGAATCAGCAGGATTAGCAGCATCCCATGCGATTTATAATGGTTTAACTGTTCTAGATGGTCCTGGAAACTACTACCATGGTGAGCAAGTTGCTTTCACAACATTTGTACAGTTAGTCCTTGAAAATGCACCAAAATCAGAAATTAACGAACTGTTAGATTTTAGTATCTCTGTTGGATTACCAGTATGTTTAGCTGATTTGGATGTTGAAGAAGTGAAATATGATGAAATTTTAGAAGTAGCTAAAAAAGCATGTATCCCAGAAGAATCCATCCACTCAATGCCGTTTGAAATAACAGTTGAAGCTGTTGCACAGGCAATTATTGCAGCTGATGCGATTGGTCGAGACTATAAAGAAAAAAATAAAAAACTGAAAAGCTAAGATAGGGGTAGACATAGACATGATTAAGAAAATTTTAAATAATCCAGATAACATTGTTGATGAGATGATTGATGGGATGGTACTAAGCCATCCAGAATTAATTAAAAGAGTTCCTGAAACAGGAATCATACAACGAACCCACGATAAAAAGGGAAAAGTGGCTATTGTTTCAGGCGGTGGAAGCGGTCATGAACCTGCGCACGCTGGGTTTGTCGGAGCAGGAATGCTATCGGCAGCTGTCTGTGGAGCCGTTTTTACTTCTCCAACGCCCGATCAAATTTTAGAAGCTATTAAAGTAGCGGACGAGGGTAAAGGTGTATTTTTAGTCATCAAGAACTATTCAGGAGATATTATGAACTTTGAGATGGCTCAGGAACTCGCAGAGATGGAAGGAATTAAAATAGATAGTATTGTAGTTGATGATGATATCGCTGTCGAAGACAGCCTCTACACACAAGGAAAACGCGGTGTAGCAGGTACGATATTTGTCCATAAAATATTAGGCTATGCAGCTGAAAAAGGCCAGTCAATTGAAGAAATTAAAGAACTAGCTGAAAATTTAATTCCCAATATGAAAACTATTGGATTAGCTTTAACGGGAGTGACTACGCCAGGAAGTAGTAAACCAAGTTTTACATTAGCGGATGACGAAATTGAGTACGGAGTGGGGATTCATGGCGAGCCTGGATACCGGCGAGAAAAGCTACAAACTTCAAAAGATTTAGTTGATGAATTACTTACAAAATTACTAGAAGAATTTGAAGCAAACTCAAACAATCGCTTTGCAATTATCGTGAATGGTTTAGGTGGAACACCTCTAATGGAGCAATATGTATTTGCAAATGATGTTCACAAACAAATGAAAGATAATAAGTTGGAGATTGAATTCTCAAAAGTAGGAAATCTGATGACATCATTAGAGATGCAAGGTTTATCTTTAACTCTACTTCGTCTAGAAGATGACTTCTATCTGGAAGCCTTAAAAGCAACTGTTGATACTATTAATTGGTAATTTTTTTAAAAACTGAAAGGAAATATATTTTAATGAATATAGATATGGGAATTCGTTGGATGGAATTATTCAATGAAAAAATTCAAAATGAAAAAGACTATTTAACCCAATTAGACACACCGATTGGAGATAGCGATCATGGAAATAACATGTCTCGCGGGATGGCACACGTGGTTAAGGCGATTGAAGAACAAAAACCAGAGACTTTAAATGAGTTACTAAAATTAATTACAACAAATTTATTAAGTAAAGTAGGTGGGGCATCTGGGCCACTTTATGGATCGGCATTTATGGGAATGATGAAAGCTGAAACAGCTGGTGAAGAATGGGCCAAGATTTTAAAAACAGGCTTAGAAAACATTCAAATGCGTGGAAAAGCAGAACAAGGTGATAAAACGATGGTGGATGTGTGGATAGCTGTTGTAGAAGCTGTTGAAAATGGTGAATTAACGCATGAATTGATTGACGAAGCTGTTGAAGCCACTAAGCCATTGAAAGCGAAAAAAGGTCGCGCATCTTATGTTGGTGATCGCTCCATCGGCCATATCGATCCAGGTGCTTATTCTTCAGGATTATTATTTCACACGATGTTAAGAGCGGAGGCAGAATAATGGAAAAAACAGGGATTATTATTGTTTCTCATGTCTATGAAATAGCTGAAGGAATTCATCGTCTAATTAAAGAGGTTGCAGCAGATGTTGATGTTCAAGTGGTTGGCGGAGTCGATATTAAAGAAATAGGAACAAGTTTTGATACAACCTTAGCAGCGATTAATAATAGCTCAGCTAAAAACTTATTAGCTTTCTATGACTTAGGTAGTGCTAAAATGAACCTGGAAATGGCAATGGAAATGAGCGATAAAACCGTTAAAATATATGATGTACCAGTTGTTGAAGGGTCATATACCGCCGCAGCTTTATTACAAGCCGGTGTTAATCAAGAGAATATTGAAGAGCAGTTAGAAGAAATGCATAACGTAAAGTAAAAGATAAAATAGCATCATGAAAACAAACTAAACTTTACAAAATATAGACTATTCGTATAGACATTTATCATAATCGTTACCTACATGCGTATTTCTAATAACGGTGTGGAAATCTCGAATAATGACTTTAAAATTTCAAAGATTAATAAAGATTTTTGATACAGTATAGTAATAATATGCGGGTATTGATGCCCAGCGAGTGTACGAAAAATTGCTAGTAAAAAATTCAATGTGTTTCATAAAACATAGGCATATGCGTGAATATTTAGTCTAAACCATTACCAAAACCATTACTATATAACTCTAAACCTTGATTCGAAGGGGTTCAGATGAGCCCCCTCAACTCCATAGCAAGACGAAAGCCTCACTAGGGAACAGCTTATTCCTGAGTGGGGCTTTTTTCTATACAATATATCTTGCTCATCTTCAAAAAAATGTGTACTTTAAGAACATAAAATTTTATTGTACTTCAGTTATTATTTATTGAATTGTTGTATCAGGTTATATACTCAAACGATTAGGAGTCAAATGCTAAGTGAAGAATCATATCTTATACCAAACATAAGATAGAAATAAACAGCCTATTAAGTTATGCTTAAGACCAAAGTTACTGAACAGTAGGTTTTTATGTTATCTAAAGTAGAATTATTTAAAGATAGATAAAAGCTTTACTAGAGAACTATGCAGGTTTTCAATCGAACTCTCATCTAAATAAACCCAATGAGTATATAGTCTCAAATGAGATGACAGAAAATGAATTTGTAGAAAGAAATCAACAGTATTTATTGGATTTTAATGATGGTCATTTATGGTTCAAAGCTAAACAATCAACATTACCATATAGGGGGGTTAAGGTCCGAAGGTACAAAGATAGACTCTATATCTGAAGATTGTATATAATCAAATAGGAGATAAGATATATGATAAAAAGTTATGAACAAAGATATGAAAAACAGGTCTTACATTTATTAGAAAATTATCACATGAATTGGGCAGATTCCGCAATTGAAACTGCCTTAGCTTTCGATGAAGAAAAAGTAATTGGGATAGGCAGTTTATCTAAAAACGAAATGCATCCAAATCGGGAATACATAAATATCTATGTTCAACCTAAAAAACGGAGAAAAGGAATTGGGATGCTGATATTCAAAGAGTTATTCTCTTTGTCTGAATCCAAAAAGTTCCAGGCCGCCACTTCATCAAAGAATACGTCAACTGTTTCCTTCTTAGAGAAATATGGCTTTAATATTGCTAGAAAGTGCTATACACCGGAATTGAAAAAGAATCATGTTATTATTAATCTAGATTATAAGAAAAACTTCAAAACATTTGAAAGACTCTCTTCCAAACAAGAAGAGGAAACATTTAAATTGCA
>NZ_BAAACW010000042.1:0-12819 GCF_039521845.1 Alkalibacterium iburiense | reverse complement strand
ATATGCCCGTTGGAAAGAAATTATTTCTGAAGAGTTATGTCAAAAACATTCCTATGTGATGCTGAATGCAGGGGCCGTTGAAGCTTATATATTTTCTTATAAAAGCGAAGATTCAGATAGCATTGAGATAGGTTATATTGGAGGTAAAGATGTTAATAAGCTAAATGGTTACCTTGATTTTTATAAGCAAGTACTTAACCACCTATTTGAGGAGTTCCATACTATTGAAATCGAAGCTGATGATGTTGATCCCTTTGCTTATGGTTTAATAAACGAATTTGACTACGATAAAACTGAATCTTGGGATGCTTATATATTTGACACGAATTGATTTAAGATTATAATTTAGCTTTTCAAATCATAAAGAAAAAAGGAGACCTTACAATCGAATATATTATAGTTCTAGCTTTATTAATTATAGTCTACAGCATATATATTTCTAAAAAACAAGAAAAATAGCATATGGAATGAGGAGGTTTCGGCGAAAGCGATATGGTAATGGCAAAAAATGTTGGAGTAAAAAGTGAGTTATTTTTAAGTTGATATGAAGAGATAGACATTAAGTTGTCTGTCTTTTTTTATTTCAGTAAATTATTGAAAAATTATTAACTTAATAGGGTCCAGAGAACTTAAAATTCTATTTCAAGTTCTCAATTGTTCTGTAAATTATGCATGGAATCCACAGTTAACTGCAATACATATTATATAATATTATTCATTATTATACGAATGTCTGTCATTAGACCATTGATTTGGTATGGATAACAAGGTAGCAGTTATGTAATAGCAAATAAAATTTTTGAAAAATATGCTTTTGAAGGAGAGAGTTCAGTCTAAGGCAAGAAATTTAGTCTTTACAATAGAATAGTGTAATGAAAAGCAAAAGTGTTTCAATTAGAATAAAGATGAAATTAAGTGTAAGACAGTGTCATTTTTAGTAAAGGAGGAAATAAATGGTTATTGCATTTTCTAAAACTAAAGGAAAGGTAGAACCTCTGGACTTCCATTCACATGAATATTATGAAATATATGTCTTTCATGGAGGAGATTGTTATTACACTGTTGGTGATCAAATCATCAACATGGTTCCAGGAACTGTATTGTTAATGAATGGAAAGAGCGTTCACAAGGCTCATGTTATTAAAAATGAAAACGAATACGTAAGAAGTGTTGTACATTTTAAGTCAAATGTAGTGGATGGGCTAATGAAAAAGCTAGAATGTTCATCTTTAATGGCTCCATTCAATCGAAACTCTGTAAGTGTTCGTCGTGTGATAAATGAAGAAAACTTAGAAAAAATAGGATTTATCATTGCTGATCTTCAGGGATTGACATCACTTGAAGAGACTGATTTCATCAAAAAAGAAATTCAATTAGGCATTATTAAACTATTGATGTTCATTGATCGAGCGTGCAGACCAATCAAACCTGAAGATAGTGCATCCATAAATACAAAAAAATATTATGTAGAGGAGATAGTACTCTATCTGCAAAACAATTATTCTAAAGAGATTACTATCGAGAAAATCAGCAAAGAACTAGGATTAACTTCATCCTACTTATCAAGAATATTTAAAGATATAACCGAACATACTATAATGGAATACTTAATGTATTATCGATTTACTCAAGCTAAATATTTAATAGAAATATCTGATGATCAAACTTTCAAAGATATAGCTTTAGCTTGTGGATTCCAAAGTTCTTCTCACTTTAGCCGGTTTATAAAAGAAAGAACTGGTATGACACCCAGTATGTTTAGAGAGGCCATTCAACAAAAATCATATATTTCACCGAATTCTAGATAATAAGTTCAATTGAAAGCGTTTTTTAAATAATGGAGGTATAAAAGTATGAGAATTACAAAAGAATTAATAGATGTAGAAAAAGTCGATAACTATTATCAGTTATTAACAAATGAGGTAACTATTCGTATTTGGTTTTTAACAGATGAAATTATTCGAATACGAGCAGGTTTTGATGGAGATTTTGTTGAAGAATCTTATAGTTTAGTAATGACAGCTTGGGAAGATAGAATGGATAAGCTGTTAGGAAAAGCAAGAAAAAGAGTGGAAGTAGCAGAATCTACGTTAGAGTTTGAAGAAGACAAAGTAATTATCATAGGACGTCAGATACGAGTAGAAATCGATAAAAAGCCTATGAGGATGACTGTCATTGACTCAAATGGGACAATCATCCACCGAGATGTGGCAGACTTAGCGTACTTAGAAGACAATAACTTGCGTCGCTCTCATTCAAGCGAAATAGAAGAGGACGATTATTTTTATGGATTTGGTGAAAAAACAGGAGAAATAAATAAAGCAGAAACTCAAATGAGTATGAAACCAACTGATGCTATGGGGTTCGATCCTCAAAAACGTGATTCCTTATATAAACATATTCCATTTTATATAAAACTAAACAAAAATACTAAAAAAGCCACCGGTTATTTCTATCATAATACTTATTACTGTGAATTTGATATGGGAAGAGAGCATAGCAACTATTGGCATAAAAAAAGTCGATATAGAACAGATGGTGGAGATATTGATTTATTTTTAATTGCTGGTCCAACTATTCGGGATGTTGTAGAACGTTACACCGATTTGACTGGTAAATCTGCTTTGCTGCCTCGTTATAGCTTAGGTTATTTAGGTTCTTCCATGTATTATGCGGAACAGGAAAAAGATGCAGATGATGCTATCGTAAAATTCATTGAGACAAGTCACAATGAAGGCATACCTATTGATGGATTCCAATTGTCATCCGGGTATTCAAATATATTAGTAGATGATACATTTAGAAGGAGTGTTTTCAATTGGAATAACAATCGGTTTAAAGACCCAGAGGCATTTTTCAAAAAAATGGAAGAAAAAAAGGTAGTAGTTTCACCCAATATTAAACCTGCATTATTACTGGAAAATCCTTTGTTCTCTGAAATGAAAGAAAAAGAAATGTTTATCAAAGACAAAGAAGGAGAACCAGGAATAGGTGCATGGTGGGGAGGACAAGGCGCATACGCTGACTTCACTAAACCGAGCACTAGAGAGCATTGGAAAACCTATCTAAAGGAAACTATTCTATCAAAAGGAACCTATTCGATTTGGAATGATAATTGTGAATACGATGGATTAATTGATGAAGACCTTGAAGCTTATTTTGAGGGTGAGCCAACGAATATTTCTCAGGTACGAACGGTTATGTCGAATTTAATGTGTCATACTACTGAAGAAGCTATTAATGAAATGAACGAGGAAGTACGTCCTTTCATAGTTTGTCGTTCAGGTCACGCTGGAATACAGCGTTATGCACAAACCTGGGCTGGGGATAATTACACGAGCTGGGAATCATTAAAATACAATATAGCCACGATATTAGGCATGGGATTATCAGGTGTGTCCAACCATGGTTGTGATATTGGAGGATTTTCAGGGCCTGCACCTGAACCAGAGTTATTTTTGAGATGGGTTCAACACGGTATTTTTCATCCACGTTTCTCAATTCACTCAACGAATACAGATAATACTGTAACTGAACCTTGGATGTATAAAGAAATAACGCCGATGATTCGGGAAGCGATTCAATTCCGATATCAACTATCTCCGTATTTTTACAGCTTAAGTGATCGAGCGAATAGAACAGGATTACCAATGATGGAAGCGTTAGTTAGCGCATTTCAGTCAGATGAAAATGTTTATGATGAAGGCGTTCACTTCATGTTAGGTGACAGTTTACTGGTTGCGAATATAGTCGAAAAAGGTGAGACATCTAAATCAATCTATTTACCTGAAGGCGAGACCTTTTACGACTTCTATACTCGTGAACTTTACCATGGAGGTCAAACAATTGACTATCCAGTAGAAATAGACAGTATTCCTCTATTCATAAAAGGAGGAGGAATTCTACCAATAGCAAAAAATACGATTAATAATTTATCAATGGATAATGTAAAAGACTTAAAAATAATATGTGCTCCAGACAAAAATGCTGTGTTTGAATTGTATGAAGATGACGGTACAACTCTAAATTATCAAGATGGTGAATATCTAAGAACAAAGATTGAGATGAAGAAGGGACAGAAAACAGTGCTTTCATTTAAAAAAGAAGGCAGCTATGAATCTAAAGTAGAATCTATTCATTTAGATATTATTAACCCAGAAAATGCACCATTTAAAGTGACGATTGATAATCGTGAAATTCCTCAAATTCTTTACAATAAAGAATTCGATGAGATTGAAATAGGCTGGTACTATGATCAGAGCCTGAAGTCAGTACAAGTAAAATATCCAAATATATCTGATGATTATTCAGTTGAAATTGATTTTTCTGAAATAGATTTAATAGGTATGTAAAAGATAAGGAGTGAAAACATGATTAAATTTTTTTCTGGCAAGAAGATTGGCACTGTTATTTTATCTATGATGATACCTCTCGTACTAATGGCATGTGGAAATTTAGAGTCTAGTGAAAATGACGATATGGGTGATACAACACTTCAACTATCGATTGGACACAATATGAATGAATCACACACGGTACACTTAGCAATGATGAGTTTTGTTGAGAAAGTAGAAGAGCAAACAGATGGGCAAGTACAGTTTAATGTGTTTCCAAATGGACAATTGGGTTCAGAAACAGAAATGCTTGAACAACTTCAAGCTGGGGTATTAGATATGGTAAAAGTAGCTTCTCCGGGTATGGCCAATTACTATGACGCCTATCACGCTTTTGGCTTACCATTTCTATTTAACGATCAAGATCATTTTTACCAAGTAATGGACTCCCCAGAAATGGGAGAGTTTTTTAGAAGTACAGCAGACGAGGAAGGTTTTGTCACTTTAACATACTATACTTCTGGTCAACGATCATTTTATACCGCTAATCAGCCGGTAAAATCTCCTGAAGATCTTAATGGACTGAACATTCGAGTTCAAGATATGCGTTCACAAACCGATATGATAAGTGCAATGGGTGGCACCCCCGTAGCTATGGCTTATGGTGATGTGTATACTTCATTGCAAACTGGTATGATAGACGGTACCGAAAATAATGAAACAGCATTAACTGAAGGACAACATGGGGAAGTAGCGAAAGTTTACTCTTACACTGAGCATGCAATGATTCCAGATGTATTGGTCATGAGTGCGGCCACATGGGATCAAATTAGTGAAGAGAATCGTGAAATCATTCTTAATGCAGCTGAGGAATCTACGGAAGAACATAAAGAAATGTGGGAAGAAGCCGTTCAAGCAGCAATCGAGGTTGCAGAAAACGAAATGGATGTAACTTTTATTACTGATGTTGATAAAGAGTCTTTCAGAGAAGCTACTGAACACATTATTCAAGACTACATCGATGAATATAATAATGTTGAAGAAGTTGTAGATATTATTCAAAATATTAATTAAAAGAAGGAGGAGAAAAATGGAAAAGGTTATGAGAAATCTTAAAAAATATATTAATATTACGTTAGCAATTCTCTCTACTTTGTTATTAACTATTATGTCTTTGCTAGTTATTTACCAAGTATTTGCCCGTTATATTTTGAATAATCCCAGTGACTTTACCCAAGAATCAATTAGATATTTATTAATATGGACAGGATTCATTGGAGCGGCTTATGCATTTGTTACCCGACAACATATGGCGTTGGTTTATTTTCGAGAAAAAATGTCTATTGAAAAGCAGCGTTATTTACTTATATTCGTGGACGCTCTAGTTCTATTATTCGCTTTAGTTATTATGGTTTATGGCGGCACTCAGTTAACTATTAGTGTACTTGGGGTGCGCTCTGCTTTACTAGGGGTTTCTAGGAGTTTAGTTTATGCGATGGGGCCTATTTCAGGTATATTCATCGTCATAATACAAATCATTAATATATGGGAAGATTTTACTGGAAAAGTAGAAACCGTATCTACGGAAAAGAGTGCACAAGCCCCAGTATTACCACCAGATAGTACATCTATTGAAGCCACTAAAAGACCGAATTCAGAAGGGACGGAATAGAGTATGGATATCACAGGTACAACAATTTTGCTGTTTGTCGTTTTCTTTATCCTTTTAGGTTTAAGTGTTCCTATTTCCATCAGTATTTTAATATCCTCTTTCGTTACAGCGTTAGCAACCTTGCCATTTGAACAAGTAGTGTTTATTATCATGCAAAAAATGAACAGCGGAATTGAAAGTTTTAATTTACTAGCGGTCCCCTTGTTTATTTTAGCTGGTAACATTATGAATAACGGAGGTATTGCTAGGAGGTTAGTCAATTTTGCACAAGCCTTTGTCGGACGAATACCAGGTTCATTAGCTCATGCCAATATTTTAGGCAATATGTTTTTTGGTGCTCTGTCAGGATCTGCCGTAGCTGCATCTGCCGCTATCGGTGGTACACTTTATCCTATTCAAGAAGAGGAAGAGTATGATCCAGCATTTGCGACAAGTGTTAATATAGCCTCAGCCCCTACGGGATTATTAATTCCTCCAACTACAGCTTTTATTGTGTACTCGACAGTTGCTGGAGGAGTATCCATTTCTGCCTTATTTATGGCAGGCTATATCCCGGGCATTCTTATGGGATTATCTACTATGATAATTGCTTACCTATATGCTAAAAAGAATAATTATTCTGTTTCTGAAAAGACTAGTGTAAAAGAGAAAGTCAAAGCTACATTAGATGCCTTACCAAGTTTATTATTGATAGTAATTGTTATAGGAGGAATTGTAGGCGGGGTCTTTACGGCTACTGAGGGAGCTGGGATTGCTGTATTATATTGTTTCATCCTTTCCTTGATATATAGAAGTCTAACGATGAAATCAATGGTTAAGATTCTTATAGACAGTGCTAGAACAAGTGGGATAATTTTATTTTTAATTTCTGCTTCGTCAGCAATGTCTTGGGTGATGGCTTACAGTGGTATACCTAATGCAATCAGTCAAGCTATGCTATCAATCACAAGTAGTGCCAATGTTATTTTCTTCCTAATGATTGTCATTTTACTTGTTGTAGGTACGTTTATGGATATTACACCAGCATTACTAATTTTTACACCAATCTTTTTACCGATTGCAGAAAGTTTCGGTATGCACCCTGTACATTTTGGAGTAGTTTTAGTAATGGCTATGTGTATTGGCACAATGACTCCACCAGTTGGGTCCGTTTTGTTTGTGTCATGTGGAATTAGTAATTTATCAATAGAATCGGTTTTTAAGCGACTAATCCCCTACTTAGCTGCAGTTACGGTTATATTGTTATTCGTCACTTATATTCCGGCTTTATCGTTAACTATTCCACAATGGTTAAACTTGCTTTAATATAAATTATAGATATTGTGCTAAACTTTAAGACAATACGAAAGTTGATTAACTATTTTAAAATTGTTTTAAATCATAAGTATTTACAAGTATTCGCTAAATAAAAGGGACATTAATTAGCCCTATTATATTTTGCTCACAATTTTATAGATATTGAAACCACGTACTAGTGATATCTAGACGTGGTTTTGTCTTTTGGGTTTAATTTGATTTTTTATACTCAATTATTTTTAGAACCCTTAATAGCTTTTTAAAAATGTAGTATCCAATCTTTTTGATTGATGGGTTTTAATATCCAAGGACTGACAGAAACATGATATATATGAATTATTCGTAAATTCTTAGCTCTTCTTCGTAGTTGAGTTACAATTTATTCATAAGTAATGTACAATTGTATACAGTAATAATCTGAGATATTAGATTGTAGACAACAATAATTATAGGAGGAATTATATTGGAACGAATCAAAAAGATGACAAAGAAACAAAAAACTATTGCTGCTGTTACAGTCGCAGGTATCGTATTAACAGGAGGAGTCATTGGTGGAGTATCATCAATGAATAGGGACTTGGATAATGAATTAGCGACAGCCCAGGAAACCCCAGAAAAAAGTGAACTTGAGTTAACTTTAGATTACAAAGAAAATCTGAAAGAAGAGTATGAGGTAATCAGTGATGGAGAAGAACTGAGCATTAAAACGGCTGATGTCACTCCAGAAATTGACACTTCAGAAATTGGAACATCGAATCATGAAGTTGAAATTGATGAAATGGTTTTCGATTTAACAGTAGTTGTTGAAGATAATAGAGAACTAAAATTAAATGAGTTCACTGAGTTGACTTTGGAAACTGAGATTTCTAAAGAAGACTTGGAAGCACAAATGACTAAAGGACTCACTCCTGAATTAGAAGAAGGCGATGAATTAGACTTCTTATTCTCTTACCCTGAAGAATTCAATTTAAAAAACGAAGGCGAGCATGAGGTAGAAGTCACAGCACGCTTTGCTAACAACCATAGAAATAGTGTAAAACAAACAGTTATGGTAACAGTTGAAAAACCTGAAGAAGAAGTTGAAGAAGAAACTAATGTTGACGAAGTGGCTACAGAGACTGGCAATTCAGACACTGAAAGCACAAGCTCATCTGCTTCATCAAATAATTCTGGTTCAACCGGCTCAACTAATACAGCTTCAACTGGTGGGTCTAGTAATTCTGGCTCAACAGGTTCATCAAGTGAATCAGCAGGATCAACTGGTGGTTCAAGCAACTCTGGCTCAACTGGCTCATCAAGCGAGGCATCTGGTTCAAGTGATTCAAGTTCAACTGAAAGCTCTAACTCAGGGAGCTCAGGTTCAACTGGAGGAGAAAGCGTAAGTTCTTCAGAACCACAAAACAAGGATAATGAGGCTAGTTCTGAACCTACTCCTTCTAAAGAGGAATCAAAACCTGAAGAAAGTACTGGTCCTGCACCAACACCAGCTCCTTCAACACCGGCACCACCAGGAGTGCCAAGTGGAGCAACTAAAACTGATGAAGATGGAAGAGGAGGACATGAATATTCATTAAATAGAAATATACCTGGTGGAGGTAAAATTACTGCTGCAGTAGTAGATACAGGAGTTAAAGATGTCCTGTTAGCTGGCACTGACAATGCTGGAAATCACTTTATTGCTGTTGTAAGCAGAGGAAGCTATGGTTACATGGGAGACTATCCTACAATCTCTGATGAAGCTGCAAACATGTTGCGTGAACTTGGAAGTCAATTCCTAAGTGCTCATGGAATGTAAGTCTATTGCCCAACAGTAAGATTTTTGAATCATTGGCTAAAGCAGATTTTATACCTAAATTTTGTTTATTTAGTACATAAATTTAAAACACGAATTTTTAATAATCGTTAATGTATTGCACCCTCTCTAGCAGCTTCAAAGATATGGTAGACATTTAATCAAGCTAGCCCATTCTTTGAAGTCACAGCAGATAGTTTACTCGGTTTAGAACTTGAAATTAAATAATTGTACAGTAAAAGACTAACCTTTCTTTCTTGATTAGTTAGTCTTTTAAGAGTATAAAATAATCTTCCATTCATTAGCACCAATTTATTGGATTTAAATGCAAAAAGACCAGTGAACCTCTATAATTAAGTTACCATAGCTTTAAGAAATGAGAAGCAGATGACCTATAGATAGTTCATAATGAGAACGCTTAAATTAAGTATTGATATACATAGTCTATTATTTTACGAAAACTATAAAGACAAAATTTAAAAGGAGTTTTTTTAGTGAATAAAGATTGGAAAAATTTAAAACTTTCTTCCAGTGGATTACCCACATGGGATTCTTTTATTCCATATATATTGGAAGTTTTAAAAAATGGTGAAGAAACGACTAGAGGAGTTATTGTAAAGCGAGTACTGGAGTTTTTAGATGTACCTCAAAAATTAAGAAGTCAAGAATATTCAAATAATGAGAGCTCTCAATCCGTGCTGTATAATCGAATAGGATTTGCACTGGCCGATTTATACAAGGCAAATGCGATAACCCGTCCTAAACGAGCAGTTTATCAAATAACAGAAAAAGGAAATAGATTATTAAAAAGCTATGGAGATAAATTAACTGCAGATGTATTACAAGAACAACCAGAATATATAGCCTACATGGAAGAACTTAAATTAAGAAGTAAACGTTCAGAAGATAAATCAGAAGATAGTATGGAAGACAATATAAGTATCACTAGTTTAGATAATGAAGAAAACCATCAAGAAGTCGTGGAGAAGTTAATTAATAAAAGAAATAATGAGGTAGAAATAGAACTATTAAACAAACTGCGTGAAACGGATCCTATCTTTTTTGAGAAACTGGTTGTAAAGTTATTAGATATGATGGGGTATAGCGGTAAAAATGGTAATGTTCAAGTGACGACACAGTCAAACGATGGTGGAATAGACGGGATAATTAATCAAGACCCACTAGGAACAAGTACAGTTTATTTACAAGTGAAAAGATATGCAGAAAAGAATGTTATCGGAAGACCAGCAATACAAGGTTTTTATGGAGCACTTGCGAGTGTTAATGCAGATAGAGGTGTGTTCATAACTACCTCGAGCTTTTCAAAAGGAGCACTAGAATTCGCGAAAAATCAAGGAATTGTATTAATTGATGGAATTCAACTAACAGAGTTAATGATTGAATATAAAGTCGGAGTCGAACCTGCACAAGAATATGTAGTGTATCAGATTAATTATGATGATTTTGAGTCAGAAGAGTAACAATTAAGCTATACTACAAAGTGGATGAGGAGTTAAACCATGAATGAATTCAAAAAGGTATATATCGATTTATATAGGCCTATATTTATTAACGCTGGATTATCGATTAAAGAAGTTAAACATTTAAAAAAAATCGATATATTTACAAATGTCAGTATACAGAAAATCGTTTTTACACTAAGACAACTAATTTTTGATAAATATGGTGATGGTCTTTATATAAAAGCTGAAGAATTTGACTCTTTTTGCTATCTAAATGTTCATATATATTTCGGTGAAGATATAAGTGCTATAATTGATTATTTAAACTCTATATCTAATGATGTTCCAGAAGTAATTGAAAATCAAACATATAAGATAGACGACGTAGATGAAGAAGTATCGTTCTTATCGATTGAGTGGGCTGATCCTGAAGAAATAAAAGATTATGAATTATCTATCGATTCAAGAAAACCCGAATCAAAGCGTTATTTAGTAGGGCAAAGTGCATTTGAACGTGGAGCTGGTGACTACCATCAATTTTTTATTTTTATTATCGGTGCAATTGCGACGGGTGCATTAAATGAAATTGGAAAACGTTCTTATGAAAAGATTATAAACTTAATTGAAAATGAAGAACGTGCCTCTATTGTGGAATTTAATCCTAAGATTGTGATTGACTATGTTGTTTCAATTAGCGGTGTGAATAGAAAAAATCTTAGAATCACAAAAATTACACCTATTAATAAAAAGGAAGTTCAGATTATTGTGTCGAGTCGATATAAAAATTTCCAACTTAAATATAACAAGTCCAGTAAAACAATCATCTCTTACCAGGAATTAGACAAAACTCAAACTATGATTTAAGCAACAGAAAAACTATTTGAATAAAGTATAATTTTAAAAGGTGGTTATAACTTGAAAATACTAAATTTTTTTAAAAGGAAGGCAAAAAAACTTTCGGCAAAAACTCCACAAAAAGAAAATCAGTTAAGTGAAATTAATTTTACTTTGCATAATGATATTAAGGACATAATCTGGATTAAGAATGGACCTAAGAAGAACTTTAACTCTGATAAAGTTAATAAAATAACTGAATTTGAAATTGGTGGGATAAGATACACTATTAAGACTTCAGTTGAAACTTCAGAACCTAGTGCAATAGATATAGAGCTACCAATTACAAAAGATGTTATACAATCTGATGTATCAAAATTACCTTATTATCCCGCATATTCTAGTTTATCGCCTGATCAAAGATCGAATTATTTGCATTATCTTTCAAATCCCTACAACTCATCTTATGATATTGGTTATGTATTTCTTTTATATTATGGATTAGAAAGATTTTTATTAGGAGATAAATATGAAGAAGCTTTTCATGTTATTAATAAACTAAGAGAAGTTCATAAGAACGAATCCTTCCAATATTATTCAGGTAATGCTCTGATACTTTCATGTATTTACAAACAAAGGCCTGATATGATGACTAGATTTATAGAGTCTAGTAATAAAGAATATAAACTTAAATTCTCAGATAACTTATTTTTACTAAGTGCTTATAGTTTTAGATTACCTTTAAACTCAACAGATATAATACGTTTATCTAAAACATTTGAATTCACTAATAAGCGATACATTTCAAAATATCCTGAGTTATTTAATAAAACATTGTTAAACATAATAGAAAAAAGGTATGACCGAAATTCAATATTACTTAATGATATCTTAAAAAAGAAAGATTATGATAAGCTGAGAACTGAAGAAATGAGAATGTTTGCAAATGTATCGATATCTGAAAAAGAGATAAATATTCCTTTATTAACAGAATCATTTATAATTAAAAAAACTTTTTACGACCTACTCTATGAAACTCATGAGACTGTGAAAGTTGAATTAGCAGATTTAAGAAAAGAAGGTAAAGCGCCAAAAGATGAAAAGAAGAAAAAAAGTAAAAAAAATACAATTTTAACATTTGATAAAGTCGAAGAAAGTGAGTTATTAAATGAATTAAATAATACAAGGAATAATATTATTGATCGGCACTTCACCTATATTAAACTCCAAAATTTTTACTATAAATACAGAGGATTAGATAGTAATTTAGATAGCACATATATTGATGAATGTATTAGGTATTGTAAAGAAGATATAAAGAGTCTCAATGATCTGCAAAAAGCTTACGTTAATTATGAACCTGAATAATTCATAGTTTTTCTAAAAAGCTTTATCAGTGTTGATTTTATCACTTTTATATTTGTTTGC
>NZ_BAAACW010000041.1:0-15398 GCF_039521845.1 Alkalibacterium iburiense | reverse complement strand
TAATTATTTATAAGAAGTTTCAATAACCGCAAGGGTTAAACCTGGATATTCAACTGCAAAACTTGAGTTAGTTACTATGCCACATTTGATAATTTTGGTGTTGGGGAACTACAAGGTGGTTATATAGTTGAAGCTCTTGACTTAGAAAATGGAGACGGTGGACCGTATAACATAGAATTATTTGGAGGTTCTCCTGATGACAATAACGCCTATTTCTTCTGGGATGGAGCGATGGCTCAACTAGAACCTTATATTGAAAGTGGGGACCTAGTAGTACAAAGTGGACAGACTGAATTTAATCAAGCAGCTACATTACGCTGGGATGGATCAGAAGCACAGTCCCGTATGGATAATATCTTAAGTTCTCACTATTCAAATGAAAATCTTGATGCTGTACTTTCTCCTTATGATGGTATTAGTTTAGCTGTTATCTCTGCATTAGAAGGTGCGGGTTATGGAACAGATGCACGACCATTTCCTGTCATCACCGGACAAGATGCTTATGTAGCCACTGCTCAGTCCATACTTGAGGGAGAACAAACTCAAACTGTGTTTAAAGATACACGTGAATTAGCGGAAAGAGCTGTAGATATGGTTGATGCTATTGTTGAGGGTGAAGAACCGGAAGTGAATGATACTGAAACATATGACAATAATGTCAAAGTCGTTCCTTCTTATTTAGAAGAACCAGTTTCCGTAGATATTGACAATATAGAAGAAGTCTTATTCGATTCTGGTTATATTGATCGTGGAGAAGTAGAATAACTCTTTGGAGATGAGATGATGAGTAAAACTATTTTGAAAATGGAAAATATTACGAAAGAATTCCCGGGAGTTAAAGCCTTAGACAATGTGAATTTTGAAGTTAGTGAAGGGGAAATCCATGCCCTAGTTGGAGAAAATGGAGCAGGAAAATCGACACTTATGAAAGTTCTTAGTGGTGTTCACCCTTATGGCACATATTCTGGAAAAATATTTTATGAAGGACAAGAATCAACATTTCAGACGATTAATGACAGTGAAAGAGAAGGTATTGTTATTATTCATCAGGAACTTGCATTAATACCAGAATTAACCGTAGCTGAAAATATATTTTTAGGTAACGAGCAAACTAAGAATAGATTTATTGATTGGCGAAAAACAAATTCTAAAGCTAAGGACTTGCTTAATAGAGTAGGTCTGAAAGCCAATGTTGATGATCTCATTTCTCATATTGGTGTCGGACAACAACAATTAGTTGAAATAGCAAAAGCCCTATCTAAAGATGTCAAGCTACTGATACTTGATGAGCCGACATCAGCATTAAATGAAACGGAATCAGATAATTTGCTAAAACTTCTTAAGGAATTTAAAGAACAGGGAATAACATCAATTGTAATATCCCATAAGTTAAAAGAAGTTCTAGCAGTTGCTGATAATATTACGATTTTAAGAGATGGACAAACGATTGAAACCCTTGCCAATGATAACATTACTGAAAATAGAATAATCAAAGGTATGGTCGGACGCGATTTGTCCGACTTATACCCTGATAGAAGTAACGACATTGGAGACGTTAAGTTTGAAGTTATCGATTGGACTCTAGGTCATCCAACTATTGCAGAAAAAGATATAATCAGTAATGCAAACATAAACATAAAAAGTGGCGAAGTAGTTGGTATTGCAGGTTTAATGGGGGCGGGTAGAACAGAACTCATGATGAGTATATTTGGACGCTCTTACGGGAAGTATATTAGTGGAAAAATAAAAATTAATGGAAAAGAAGTAAAAATTTCAAACGTTAGCGAAGCTATTGCTAACGGTTTGGGCTACGTATCGGAAGATAGAAAAGAGTATGGGTTAATTTTAGAAGATTCGATTAAAAAGAATATTAGCTTGGCCAATTTAACAGAATTGCAAGATAAATTTACAATAAATAGCTATAAAGAAACACAAATAGGAGAAGAGTATAAATCCAAGTTAAATATTAAAGCACCAACTATTGAACAAAAAGCAAAAAATTTAAGTGGTGGCAATCAGCAGAAGGTTGTATTAGGTAAATGGATTTTTACTAATCCTGATGTATTAATTCTAGACGAGCCCACTCGAGGTATTGATGTAGGCGCTAAAAATGAAATATATAAATTAATTAATGATATAGCAGCTCAAGGGAAAAGTGTGCTTATAGTTTCTTCGGAACTACCAGAGCTACTAGGTATTTGTGATAGAATCTATACGCTGTCTTCCGGCAAAATTACAGGTGAATTTCCAATAGAAGAAGCTGAGCAAGAGAAGTTAATGACATATATGACATCAGACGGGGGTATGTAAAGTGAAGGAATTTAAGAAACTCATTACACAAAACTTAGATAAGTTTGGTATGGTCATTGCATTAGTCGGACTAGTGCTTATCTTTTCATTTCTGACAGGCGGTACTATAATATCCCCGCTAAATGTTACTAATATTATCATGCAAAATAGTTATGTCATTATTTTAGCTATTGGGATGGTCCTAGTCATAATAACCGGAGAAATTGATTTATCAGTTGGATCAATTGCTGCTTTTGTTGGGGCAGTGGCTGGTGTCATGCTTATTAATATGAATTTGTCACTATTCATAGCTGTACCAATTGCTCTTATAATTGGAGGACTAATAGGTGCTTGGCATGGATTCTGGATTGCTTATATGAAGATTCCTGCCTTTATTGTGACTTTAGCTGGTATGTTATTATTTCGAGGGTTAACCATGGTCACTCTAGGTGGAAGAACATTGGCTCCTTTTCCTTCAGCTTTCAGAGTAATTAGTTCACGATTTTTAGATGATTGGCTTAATGGAGGAGAATACCATTTACTTACAATTGTTATCGGAATAATAGCAATTATAAGTTATGTGGTACTGGAAATTAAAAAACGTAAACAGAACAAAGAATTAAATGTTTCAGTAGAAAGCAAGGGATTCTTTATTGCTAAGTTAATAGCCATAGCCCTTGTAATTGCTGCTTTTACTGAACGTTTAGCGGCTTATGCAGGAGTACCCTATATTTTCTTCTTATTACTGGTGTTGATCTTAGGATATAGCTTCTTTACTAATCGAACCATTAGTGGTAGACATGTTTATGCTATTGGTGGGAATGAAAAGGCAGCCCAATTATCAGGAGTAAAAACTCAAAAAATTAAGTTCTGGGTATTTGTAAATATGGGCGTACTTTCTGCTATTGCAGGATTAATATTTGCAGGTCGCCTAAATGCGGCTACACCACAAGCAGGTCAGAACTTTGAATTAGATGCCATTGCCGCAGCTGTAATAGGTGGTGCTTCACTTACGGGTGGTGCAGGTACTGTTATTGGTGCTCTAATCGGAGCTTTAATTATGGGAATACTAGATAATGGAATGTCTATTTTAGGGATTGGTATTGATTGGCAGCAATCAATTAAAGCCTTAGTACTACTTGGCGCAGTAGCATTTGATATTTTAAATAAAAACAAAAGGAAATAATAAAGAATTCATAAAAATAATTAAAGGCTGTTATCAGCCTTTAATTATTTTTACATGTTACTGATACACATAAATTTACATATTATTGTATTTAAGTAGTATTAAAAGCATAATAGAGTATAAGAACTATAAGGAGTGGGGATTATGCAGCCTGAACCAAAATATATAACTATAAAAAATATTATTCAAGAAAAAATTATAAAAGGTGATTATATTGTAGGTTCAAAAATCCCTTCTGAGGCAGAATTAAGATCACAATTTAATGTAAGTCGTCAGACTGTCAGATTAGCTATTTCGAAGTTAGTAAACGAAGGATATGTAGTGAAAAGACAAGGGTCCGGTACTTATGTTAGTAATACTTATCAAAATACCCAAGTTACTAAATCAAAGAAAACCATAGGTGTGATTACGACTTATTTATCAGATTATATTTTTCCTTCTATTATTAGAGGTATTGAAGAAGAATTATCAAAAAAGAATTATTCATTATTGCTTTCAAGTACACATAATAATGTTGATAATGAGCGACGTTCATTAGATAGTATGATACAGCAAGGAGTTGACGGGCTAATTGTAGAGCCTACAAAAAGTAATTTAATGAATCCCAATCTAAATTATTATTTGAACCTGTCTGAATCAGAAACTCCTCTAATAATGTTAAATGCTTCTTATGAAGAGTTAGAAATGCCTGTAATTGCTCTTGACGATGAAGAATCTGGGAAAACAGCTACAAATCACCTTATTGACAAAGGACACACTAACATTGGCATCATTACTAAATCAGATGACTTACAAGGAAAAAAACGTCTTAAAGGGTATTTGAAAGCATTATACGATTCAAAGTTGAGTTTTAGTAATGATTTTATTCTTCGATTTGATACTGAAGCTAAATCGGATTTACCGGTATTAATTAATATCATGCTACAGAATGATCATTTACCAACTGCCTTTGTCTGCTACAATGATGAAGTAGCCGTGATGCTCATTAAAGAAATGGATAAATTAAATATAAAATGTCCAGATGATATATCAGTAGTTAGCCATGATAACAGTTTTTATAGCACGGTTCATCCTACTGTAAAACTGACATCTATTGAACACCCTAAAGAAGAATTAGGTAGGCAGGCTGCAATCAAAATTGTAGAAGCCGTAGAAAAAGGGAGTAAAATCCAATCTCGTATATTTGAACCGAAATTAATTATACGCAATTCAACTAGAGAATTAATGGATGAAAGCAAATCGGTATTATAACTTGTTTCTTTACTCTTTTTTAATTTACTACAGTTCATACGTTAACTACATTAAAGTTAAAATTTATTAAAGGAGTGAATCATTTGTTAAAAGACTTAAAAGAACAGGTTTATCAAGCGAATATGGCTTTACCTGATTACGGATTAGTCGTATTCACTTGGGGAAATGTAAGTGGAATAGATAGAGAAAAAGAGCTTATAGTCATTAAGCCAAGTGGTGTGGATTATAAAGACTTAACACCAGACAAGATGGTAGTAGTAGATTTTGATGGAAAAATAGTGGAAGGAGATCTGAAACCTTCCAGCGATACAGCTACTCATATAGAATTGTACAAACACTTCAAGGATATCAAAGGTGTTGTCCATACTCATTCCCCTTGGGCTGTTAGTTTTGCTCAAGCAGGGATAGATATTCCTGCAGCGGGGACCACTCATGCGGACTATTTTTACGGAGACATCCCTGTAACGCGTCCGATGAAAAAAGATGAAATTGAGACGGAGTATGAAAAACAAACCGGAACCGTTATTATAGAAACATTTGAGGAACGTCAGATTAATCCTAATGATATGCCAGGTGTATTAGTTAATGATCACGGACCTTTTACTTGGGGGTCATCTCCTGATAATGCCGTTCATAACTCAGTCGTCCTTGAACAAGTAGCTGAAATGACTTATCACGGTATGCAGTTAAATAGAGAAGGTGTCCGAATGGATCAGCACCTACTAGACAAACATTTTTTAAGAAAACATGGAAAAGATGCTTATTACGGACAGAAGTAAATAGAATCAATAAGAAGGAAGTGTAAATATGTTAAGCACAGAAAAAAGAGAATTTTGGTTTGTAGTCGGCAGCCAACACTTATACGGACCAGAGACACTAGAAGAAGTAGAAGATCACGCTAAAGAAATTGTAGATACTCTAAACAAAGAAGCAAACTTCAATTATCCTTTAGTTTATAAAGCATTAGTTACTACCGCTGAAGAAATTAGAGAGGTTATGAAAGAAGTTAACTACCAGGATAAAGTAGCTGGGGTTATTACTTGGATGCACACATTTTCTCCTGCAAAGATGTGGATACCGGGCACAAAAATACTGCAAAAACCCTTGCTTCACTTTTCTACTCAATTTAATAAAGAGGTCCCTTGGGCTACCATTGATATGGACTTTATGAACTTGAACCAAAGTGCTCATGGCGATAGAGAATATGGCTTTATTAACGCTCGATTAAAATTGCAAAACAAAATTGTTGTTGGTCACTATCAAGATGAAGAGGCTCATAAAGAAATAAATAACTGGATGATTTCTGCAGTAGGTTACGCAGAATCACAAAATATTAAAGTCGCCCGTTTCGGTGATAACATGAGAAATGTGGCTGTAACTGAAGGAGACAAAGTAGAAGCGGCTATCCAGTTTGGCTGGACAGTAGACTACTACGGCATTGGTGATTTAGTTGAAGTAATGAACGAGGTCTCAGATGAAGACATTCAAAAAACATATGATGAAATTCAAAAATTATATGATTTGGACAAGGGAGATAATGACCCAGACTTCTATGAAGGACAAGTGAAAGAGCAGATTAAGATAGAAATCGGGCTTAGACGCTTTCTTGAAGAGGGAGGCTATACAGCGTTCACAACCAACTTTGAAGACTTACATGGCATGAAACAATTACCAGGTATGGCAGTGCAACGGTTAAATGCCGAAGGCTACGGCTTTGCTGGTGAAGGGGACTGGAAAACAGCTGCTCTAGATCGTTTAGTGAAGATAATGGCTAATAACGTTTCTACCGGCTTTATGGAAGACTATACTTACAATTTAGCTAAAGATAATGAATATATTCTTCAGTCTCACATGTTAGAGGTTGACCCGACTTTTGCTGAAACAAAACCGCGTGTAGTCGTTCAACCGTTAGGCATAGGAGATAAAGAAGACCCTGCTCGTTTAGTATTTGACGGAAAAGCAGGAGAAGGTATGGCTATCTCTATGTTGGATTTAGGCACTCATTACCGTTTAATGGTGAATACCTTTGAAGCCATCACACCAGAAGAAGAAGCCCCTAACTTACCGGTCGCTCGTGTTATTTGGAAGCCGAACCCGGACTTTAAAACTGGAGTGAAGAAGTGGATTGAAGCTGGTGGAGGTCACCATACTGTCGCAACATTAGCCTTGGATAAAGAGGTTATTATGGATTGGGCAAAAATGGTGAATTTAGAAACAGTCTTAATTGATTAAAGATGAATACTTTGAATAGAGATACTTTAAATCGGTATCTCTATTCGCTTATGTTTAAAAGAAGTTTAAAGTAAAGGATGAATAGCATGTTAAATGAAAAGTTAACGATGGGGATTGAATTTGGTTCTACACGCATTAAAGCTGTATTGATTGGAGAAGATTACACACCTATAGCAAGCGGCTCACACGAATGGGAAAACCGTTTAGAGGATGGATACTGGACCTATGACTTGGATGAGGCATGGTCAGGTTTACAAGATGCCTTTCAGCAATTAGCATCAGAATATAAAAATACCCGTGGAGAAGAACTCACAAAAGTTGATTCCATTGGGTTTTCCGGTATGATGCATGGCTATTTGGCTTTTGATGCAAATGAAGAATTACTCGTTCCTTTCAGAACTTGGCGTAATACGACAACTGAAGAAGCTGCTAAAGAGATGTCTGAACTATTCTCGTTTAACATCCCTCAACGTTGGAGCATTGCCCACTTATACCAAGCTATGCTGAATAATGAAGAGCATGTAAACAAGATCAATTATGTGACGACTTTAGCCGGTTATATCCATTGGAAATTAACTGGTGAGAAAGTGCTAGGTGTGGGTGAAGCTTCAGGCATGTTCCCTATTGATTCTGATGCAGTAGACTATAATCAGTCAATGATTGACACATTCGAAGGAAAAATAGAAGCTTATAATACCCCTTGGAAACTAAGGGAGATATTTCCAAAGGTCATCTCTGCAGGGGGAGACGCAGGTATCCTTTCAGAAGAAGGCGCACACTTGATTGACCCTACAGGTAAATTGGAAGCTGGAAGTGTTTTGGCTCCACCGGAAGGGGACGCGGGAACTGGAATGGTCGCAACAAACAGTGTGGCTGAAAAAACAGGGAATGTGTCTGCAGGCACGTCAGTGTTTTCTATGATTGTTTTAGAAGAGGAATTGAAAGACTACTATACTGAAATTGATATGGTAACGACACCTACAGGGAAGCCAACAGCGATGGTTCACTGTAACAATTTCACTACTGATATCAACGCTTGGGCAAAATTGTTTGCTGAACTTATTGAGTCCTTAGGCTTAGAAGTATCAAATGATCAACTCTTTAGCACGCTATTCAAAAAAGCATTAGAAGCAGATGACGATGGCGGGAAATTAATGAGTTGTAATTATTATTCAGGAGAACCTATCACAGGACTGGAAGAAGGACGTCCTTTATTTGTTCAAATGCCTGATAGTGTCTTATCTCTTCCAAACTTTATGCGTACACACATCTATTCCGCTTTAGCGACACTGAAGCTAGGCATGGATATTTTAGTTGAAAAAGAGAATGTAAGCGTTGATCAACTATTAGGTCATGGTGGCTTTTTCAAAACAGAATTTGTGGGCCAACAACTGATGGCTGATGCGTTGACTATTCCTGTTTCTGTTATGGAAAGCGCGGGAGAAGGTGGACCCTGGGGCATGGCTTTATTAGCTTCTTATCAGATTCATAAAGAAGATGGCGAAACCTTAGAAGATTACTTGACCAATAAAGTCTTTAGTAGTCAGGAAGCTAGTTCAGTTAATCCAACGGAGAAGGGTATAGAGAACTTTAAGCAGTTTATTGAAAGATACGTAATGATGCTGGAAGTTGAAAAGTCAGCAGTAGAAAATATAAACTAAACTTTAAATATTTTAAAAATGCAGTTAAAAAGTTGAATATCTCAACAATTTTAACTGCATTATTTACTTATAAGGAGATTACACATGGCAATTACAATAACAGATTCCTTTTGGCAAAGATACACAGATTTAATCAGAAACGAAATGATTCCATATCAATGGGATGTGCTTCATGATAACTTAGATATTTTCATTGACAAAGAAAGAGACGATCCAGGAATTCCATCTGAAAAGAGTCATGCGATTGATAATTTAAAAATAGCGGCTGGACAGAAAGAAGGCAGTCACTATGGTTGGCTTTTTCAAGATTCGGATGTCTATAAATGGCTGGAATCAGCTGCTAATAGTTATGCTCTAAAACAGGATGACAAGTTATTAGACATGATGGACGAAGTGGTCGCCCTCATTGAGGACGCCCAAGAGGATGATGGCTATTTAAGTACGTATTACCAAATTGAAGCACCTGAGTTACGCTTTAGACGTTTATTTGAAAGTCATGAATTATATTGTGCCGGACATTTAATTGAAGCGGCAGTTGCCCATTATAAAGCAACCGGTAGTGAACGATTAATTAAGGTATCTGAAAAGTTTGTTGAATGTATTAAAAATCATTTTGGACCTGAAGAAGGTAAAATAAATGGGGCAGACGGGCATCAGGAAATAGAGTGGGCTTTAATTAAACTTTATGAAGTAACTGGAAAAGAAGAATATGTTGATTTAAGTAAATGGTTTTTAGAAATTAGAGGGCAAGACCCAGATTTCTACTCGAAGCAGTTACTTGAAAACAAAGAAAAAGGAATAGATGATAGATCCATCCCTCATATTAATCTGAAATATCATCAAGCACACCAACCTATCCACGAACAAGAAGAAGCTGTTGGGCATGCCGTAAGATTAGTGTACATGGCGGCCGCAATGGCTGAAGTGGCGGCTATTCATAAAGACGACAAAATGTTTCAATCAGCTAAACGACTATGGGATAATATTATCAAGAAACGCTTCTACATTACTGGTGGGATAGGATCAACAGTTCATGGAGAAGCCTTTACATTTGATTATGATTTGCCTAATGATTCGATGTATTGCGAGACCTGTGCCTCCATTGGCTTACTATTTTTTGCACGAGCCATGCTTAAAAATGAAGTCGACGTGGAGTATGCGGAAGTAATGGAGAGAACGTTATACAATACGATTATTAGTGGAATGGCTTTAGATGGGAAACACTTCTTCTATACCAATCCGCTTGAAGTCAATCCTGAAGCGAGTCAGAAAGACCCTGGGAAAAGCCATGTCAAACCGACACGACCTTCCTGGTTTGGCTGTGCCTGTTGTCCTCCTAACTTAGCTAGAACACTGACTTCATTGAATAAATATGTGACGTCTGTGGATGAAGAGGCTATTTATGTACACTTGTTGATGGATTTTGAAGGAGAAATAGAAAGCAATAATCAAACGGTGAGTCTAACGCAAACGGTAGATTTATCAGATAGAGGAAAAGTGGAGCTATCTGTTAAGGGTGTAACAGAACCGGTGAAGATTTATATCCGTTTACCTGAATGGGGAGATATGTTCTATTTTGAAAATAACAGCTCTGTCAAAGATGGCTATGCTGAGTTTATTATAAATGAGGACAAAACCCTGTCAATCGAATTTGAGATGCCCGTACTCATGTGGCAGGCTCATCCGTTAGTGAGACAAAATAAAGGGAAAGTAGCGCTTCAAAGAGGTCCATATGTGTATTGTTTAGTGGAAGAGGATAACGGTCCTCATCTGCATTTACTCACTTTAACTGAAAAGCCGGTAGCCGAAGAAATGTCAGATAGTGTATTGGGCGATTTCTTTGCTTTAAAAGGAAAAGCGAAAAAGATAAAAAGTGATGACTCGTGGAAAAACGTACTGTATCAGCAGGCAGAAAAAGAACCATTTGAAGAAGTCAGCCTTACTTTTATTCCGTATCATTTATGGGCCAATCGTTCAGTTGGAGAAATGATGGTCTGGATAGATAAAGGAGAAGAGTAAGCATGCAAACATTTAAAACATGGGCTAAAACGCCTCCTAAAGGGTGGAACAGCTGGGACTGTTACGGAGCATCTGTCACAGAAGATGAAGTGAGACAGAATGCTGAATATATGAGTCAACATTTAAAGGATTATGGCTATGAATATGTGGTCGTTGATATTCAGTGGTATGAACCGACGGCTAACTCAAGCCATTATCATGCGTATGCAGATTTAGAAATGGACGAGTATTCTCGCTTGATGCCCGCAGTGAATCGTTTCCCATCGGCAAAGGATAAGCAAGGCTTCAAACCACTGGGAGACTATATCCATTCATTAGGATTGAAATTCGGTATTCATTATATGCGCGGCATTCCTAGGCAAGCTGTTTACGCAAATACTGCGATTAAGGGAACGGACAAAAAGGCGCGTGATATCGCCAAGCAAAACTCTATTTGTCCTTGGAACACGGATATGTATGGAGTGGATACAAATAAGCCAGGAGCTAAAGAGTATTACCGTTCGCTTATTGACCAATTTGGTGAATGGGGTGTGGACTTTTTAAAAGTGGATGACATCGCTGACTCTAAATTATACGGTGGTCATCTAGATGAAATAGCTATGCTTCGAGAAGTGATAGACGAATCAGGCTACAACATTGTGTTAAGTTTATCCCCTGGACCCGCTTCTTTAGAGCACGGGGCCTTTTTACAGAAGCATGCGAACATGTGGCGCTTAACAGATGATTATTGGGATAACTGGCATCAATTGTATGACATGTTTGCTCGTTGTGAGAAATGGGCTCCTTTCGTTCAAGAAGGAACATGGCCTGACTGTGACATGTTACCGCTGGGTCATATAGGGATACGCTCGGTAGATGGTGGCGGAAGTGACCGTTATACACGCTTTACAAAAGCAGAACAGCGAACCATGATGACGTTGTGGTCACTGTTCCGATCACCTTTGTTCTTTGGAGGCGAGTTGACGGATAATGATGAGTGGACCTTAGACCTGCTTCGAAATGAAGGGTTAAGAGAGATGCATGCTAACGGACTCCATCCTACTCAGTTATCAAGAAAAGAGGATATAGTCATTTGGAAAACAGTGACAGAGACAAATGAATGGGTTGCTGTCTTTAATTTAAATGATGAAGCAGCTGAAATCGAGTTAGATTTGAGTCATTACTTTGATAAGGATGGGGATGCCTGTACAGAACTTTTTACTGGTGAACCATTTACCGGAACCACTACACGTATAGAAGCTCATGACGTTAAAGTATTTAAACTCTAAATCATGAAAAAAGCTTTGAAGAGAATCGATTTTTACGAATCCTTCAAAGCTTTTTTATTTGCAACTAATGAAACGAGAACTTGTATTTATCTTTAAGACAGTTTATTGGCCGCAATGGATTTCCCAAGCCACCGTTTCTTTTTCCAACGGATGAACATGAGACTGGCTCTAATCCATTCATCGACGAGCATAGCAGCCCAAATGCCAACTAAACCTAGATTCAAGGTGATGCCTAAAACATAGGCTAAAGGAACAAGGACGCCCCACATCACCGCAATACCAACCATGACAGGGAAGACCGCATCACCTGCCGCTCTTAAGGCACTAATAATGACTAAGTTTCCTGTTCGAGCCGGCTGAAGCAGCAATTCAATGACTAAAATCATAGCACCCAACTGTATAAGGTTAGGATCATTTGAAAAAATACCGAATATCTGTCTGCCAAACAACGCAAAGATACTGCCTATAATAATCGTGATGATGGTCGCATACTTTAACCCTACAAACAAAGTGTGATAGGCATCTGTTTGCTTTCTAGCCCCTACTAACTGACCAATGTAAATTTGCATACCTTTTGCAATAGATAAAGAGAAGACCGTTAAAACAGACATTAAATTCTGTGAGTAGACGCGGGTAGCTAAAGCTGTTGCTCCTAATGTAGTGATCATCATCGTTAAAACAATTTGACTGACATTATAAGATAAAATTTCACCGGCTGAGGGTACACCAATAGCGAGAATTTTTGAGGCATACTCTTTTTCATACGAAAAGAACTCTTTAATAGTTAAAGGTTCTGTCATGCGTTTATGCAGAATAATAAATAATCCAATCATGATAATGAATCGGACACCAGCCGTTGATAAAGCTACTCCTGTCACTCCTAATTGTGGGATAAAACCAACACCAAAAATAAACAAATAATTCCCTACTATATTCAAAGCATTCTTGAGACTCCCACGGCTAAAGCCGCAAGCCCGAACCTTTCGGTTTGACGGGTGGGATTCTTGAGTGCTTGTGCGAACGCAGTCCATTTCTGTTTTGTTCAAGCCTCAAGGTGAGGGCATCTCATTGCCCCTCCTAAGACAGTGCATATAGCATCTTAGGCTGGTTAACTGTGACCGTCAACCACAGGTGCATAGCGAATATTCATTGCACCAACGATATCCCTGTGTTTTTCAAAACCGCAACTACACCGATAATTTCGATCCTTTGCTTTATTCCTTTCTGAACATGTCGGACAGGTCTGGCTGGTATGTGCAGGGTTCACATACTCCACTTGTATGCCTTCCAATGTTGCTTTGTATTCAATGAATGTTGCTAGTCGGTAGAAGGACCATGTGTGCAAATTCTTTTCGTTTTTACGGCTTGTTCTTGCCGTCTGCCGGATATTCGCCAGTTTTTCCAAGCGAATGACAGAAATGTGGTTGTCTTTTGCAAAATTAATGATTGATCGACTAACCTTGTGGTCTTGGTCTTTCATCCATCGTTGTTCTTTGTCTTTTGAGTCGCGAATGGCATTCAATTTCTTTCGTTCCCCAAGTGCTTTTCTTTCGGAACGGAATTTTCGCTTCATATATTTGTTTCGCCTTCCGTTTCCGAAAAAGCGCACTTGTTCGTCATCGGTGACTGCCACAGCTGGGACTTTGAGTCCTAAATCCACACCCATGACTTTCGTGCCTGTTTTCTTGGCGGAAGAGATTGTGACAGCGATTTGTGCCATCCATTTATTTGACTTTTTGGTGACACGTAGTGTCCCTAATTTGTGTTTTAGCAAACCGAAGTTTCTATTCTTCTTATCCACCATTAAAGCCCGGATAGGTGTTTTCTGCGCCTTCCCATCAATCATGATCGGCATTGAAATGTAGCGGAAGTCGAAAGAGTAGTTTTGGTTGTTCCAAACACAATGAGGCTTTTTAAGCAGAGGCACTGTTACAAACTTCTTTTTCTTTGCTTTCTTAAACACACTTTTTGCATCCAAGGCAGCTTGCGCTTTTACAGCGCTGGGCAAATAGGCCTCAATATCTTTGCTCGTTTTACGGGTAGGTTTTCTTTCTTTCACCATTTCCACTACAAGGGAGTTGATGGTCGAAATATACTCTTCGCTCATTTCAGTCAAAATCGCTGCTTGTTCTTTCGTTGGTAACAATTTTATTTTTACGGTAATGGTTTGAGACATGGGATTCAACTCCTTGTCTTTTGGGATTCAACATATCGTTTGATCGTTTGGCTTAACGCATTTCCTGCGGTGGATACGAAGTAAGAACGAGTCCACAAGCTTGGCATTGCTTTCAGCTCGGAGAACTCGTCACGGATGATTTTCGATGTCCCTCCTTTGATTTTAGCCATTACATCCGCAGGACTGAAAGACGGCAACACATTCAAGAACAGATGAACATGGTCTTCATCCGTCTCCAAAGCAAGGAGGTGGAAGCCTTGTTCATCACAAATGTCTTGAACTAATTTCTTGAGCCGTTCTTCGAGAGAGGGATTCAAGAAAATCTTTCGTCTGTACCGAGGACAAAACACAAAATGATAGTTGATGAGGCTGACGGTTGTTTTAGTTCTACGGTAATTTTCCATGTATCCATTATACTCTATACGAGTATGAAAACATACCGAACATACTCAAAAAATATTCGAATATATCACAGGGCTTTCGAGTTCGCCAAAGCGAACCCTCATCCCTGCCGAGCTATCATCCCACGATTGAAACCGTGGGTTTTCTCGCTCGGAAAACTTATAATCAGGACGGAATACATCACATCTTTCGTATACCCCATGGCTTGAAGAATAGAAGAGACGGTTAATATCATAGCTTGAGCAAATAAACCTAAACCAACTATCAATGTATAAGAGTTAGCGAAAGCATACAATTGAGGTTCCAAAGAAAATAACCCAAGCAAAAAGTGACTGTTCAAACCAACGAATAAACTAATGATGAGTCCAAAAACTAAGTTGATGGTAATCGCATTGGCAATGGTTTTTCTAACACCTTGTGTATTCTTCGCTCCAATATACTGTGAAACGACCACACCTGATCCCATTGCTGTAAAATTAAATAAGACAAACATAAAAGTCATAATCTGATTAACTACGCCGATAGCTGCGACGGCATCATCCGATACATAACTCAGCATAAACACATCTGTTAATTTCATGAGCATTTGCAAAAAGACTTCAATGAAAATGGGCCAAGTAATTAAAAATAAGTATTTATTTGACGACTGGCTAGTTGAATAGAGGGCTGTATCTTTCATAACTTTCATCCTTTATATAGAGTATTGAAACATTAATCAGTTTAGCGAGTATAAGAATAACTGACAAGAACGGTTTATGAAAATGTCAAATATTGTCCAGCATTGTACTAAGGTAAGCGCTTGTACAGTTTTGTAGTCGATGCTATAGTTAAATATGTGAGCAAATAGGGTAATGCCAAAAGTTCTATGAAAAATCAGATTATTCCTGTTCGAAGGTATGATATTCCCAAATAGG